>JANNBU010000426.1:0-11080 GCA_031385805.1 Ferruginibacter sp. | reverse complement strand
TCTGCTTTTGATTTTCCCATTAACGGAGATGGTTTGCCGTTAATCAATATCATTACAGCTGCTGAACCCCTGAGTAAAACCTGCCCGTCAATATCCACTTCTACCGATGGAATGTTCTTAAGAATATCACTGGCACTGCCCGATTGCGCCATCACATCCTGGCTAACATTGTACACTTTACGGTCAATGCCTGAGTTCATTAATGGTTTACCGGTAATTACTCTCACTTCAACAAGTTTATTAGCTAGTGGCGAAAGTATTAATGATATCATTCCTGTTTTATCAGCCAGGTTTACAGGTATCCATAGTGTTTCATAACCAACATAACTGTACTGAAGCAGGTATTTTGCCACAGGTATTTTGAATTCAAACTTTCCTTTCCGGTTTGTAACTGTTGTTTGAACTATACTGCTATCAGGCAATTGTAATAACTGTACGTTGGCAAATTCGAGTGGCTTGTTGGTTAAACTGTCAATTATAATGCCCCTGAGAATTGTTTCATCTTGTGCATGAACACAGCAGGTTGAGAAAATTAAAAATGATAATATATATATTTTTCCGACCATAATTATTATTTACGCTAAAACCCTATTGGTAACATTTTTGTATCTAACATTAACAGTGCTGCAATAATAAACTGTTATTCTGAAGAAAATTTGGTAAAATAGAAAAAAAATGGAGTCATATACGCCCACCAGATTAACTTTGTCTTGTGCTGAAACAGCCATTTAAAAATACACTACCTAGGGTGAAACAGGTTTCAGTTAAATTTAGTCATAACTACTTCAATATTTCTCCAGAATCAGGATTTAGTATTGCTATATTAAAACAATCATCATGAAAAAAATAACTCTTCCCCTGGTCATTCTTCTTTGCGGTATTACTGTAACCGCACAAAAATTAAAGGAAGCCGCTGTTCCGGCTGATGTAAAGAATAAATTTGCTGCTATGTATCCAAACGCATTGGAAAAAGATTGGGAAAAAGAAGATGGGAAATTTGAAGTTTCCTTTAAAAACAACAAAGAGGAAACCTCCTTGTTATTTGAAGCAAATGGAACACTTGTGCAAACGGAAGTTGAAATTCCGGTTTCATCCCTGCCAAAAAACATTGAAAGCTTTACATCAAAAAAATTCCCCGGAAAAAAAATTAATGAGGCAGCAAAAATAACTGCTGCAAATGGTACCATTACCTATGAAGCGGAAATAGACGGCGATGATTATTATTTTGATGCCAGCGGCAATTTTCTAACTAAAGAAAAGGAAGGTAAAACGGATGATGACGACAAGAAAGAATAACAAGCCCGGGTTTAATATTTTCTATAACTCCAGGATGCTGCTTATATAAATGAGCGGCATTTTTGTCACCCCTCCTTCATCGCGATGACAAAATATTTTAACAACCAGTGAACCCTATGCCATGTTGATACGTTAATAAGGTTATGAGAAAATTTATTTTACTTACAGCCATTGTATTTTCAACTTCATACACATTCAGTCAATCACAGGCAGATCTGAATGTTTTCAACAGGGAACGTAATAAGGTCACTAAAAAAAGTATGATCGTTTTAGGGGGCTGGTCGGCTGCAAACCTTATTTATAGCGGTATTGCATCCGGTCAAACAACCGGTACTACTCGTTATTTTCACCAGATGAATGTTATGTGGGGTGGTATCAATCTCGGCCTTGCTGCTTTGGGATACCTGGGTACAAAGAATAAAGATGGAATGACACTCGTGCAATCTTTAAAGCAACAGGGAGGTCTTGAAAAGACGTACATATTCAATGCCGGGCTTGATGTTGCATATATCGCTTCGGGGTTATACCTGAAGGAAAGATCAAAAACAAGGATCAAAGTTGAGAACCGCCAAAAGGAAAGGGGATATGGAGAAAGCATCATTTTGCAAGGTGCAGCATTGCTGTTGTTGGATGGCGTGATGTTTACCGTACATAATTTCCACGGAAAAAAATTGTATAAGATAATGGATAAGATACAGGTTGGTGCAACGGGGAATGGGTTGAGCATGATCGTCAAGTTATAATAAGACAAATACAGGATAACAAATGGCCATGGCTTTTAAGCTATGGCTTTTTTTTGTTTTTGCCGGGAAGGCGTTTTTTGTATTTATGTCTCAACGTTTTCCCGGCAAAAGAGTATATCACATTTTGTCCTTAATTGCTCTGTTCATAAAATGCAGAGAACTTGGTTTCAATAACCCCGGCTTTAAAGCCGGGGTTATTGAAAGGGAGATATCCGGGGCTTTAGCCCCTTTGGAAAGCAGATATTCCCGTTTATAAAATTGGTAAACTATAAATTGCCCGAATGAATTATTTTACAAAAAAAATATAGCAATGAGAGCAAATCACGAAATAGATTACAAAATTTACGGGGAAGAACTACAGTTTGTAGAAATAGAACTGGATCCTAATGAAACAGCCATTGCAGAGAGCGGGGCCTTTATGATGATGGATAATGGCATTGAAATGCAAACCATTTTTGGTGATGGCAGCCAGCAGCAGGACAATAGCTTATTAGGAAAATTATTCAGCGCCGGAAAAAGGATACTTGTTGGCGAAAGTTTATTCATGACAGCTTTTACAAATAACGGGCAAGGAAAAAAACGGGTAAGCTTTGCCGCCCCATACACAGGAAAGATCATCACTTTTGATCTGCAGCAATTGGGTGGCAAGATCATTGCACAAAAAGATGCCTTCCTATGTGCAGCCAAAGGAGTAAGTATTGGCATAGAATTTCAAAAAAAACTGGGAACAGGAATTTTTGGCGGTGAAGGTTTTATCATGGAAAAATTAGAAGGAGATGGTTTTGCGTTTGCCCATGCCGGTGGGTATGTAATTGAAAGGGAATTGAAAGCCGGTGAGGTTTTGAAAGTAGATACCGGTTGTGTTGTTGCTTATACAGCCGGTGTTGATTTTGATATTGAATTCATCCGTGGAATAAAGAACTGGATGTTTGGCGGCGAAGGATTATTCTTTGCCAAACTACAGGGGCCCGGGAAAGTATGGTTGCAATCTTTGCCTATCAGCCGTCTGGCCGGACGTATCATGCAATATGGCACTTATAAACGCAAAGAAGAAGGAAGTATCCTGGGTGGGTTGGGGAATTTATTGGATGGGCGGGAATAGGTTGAATAAAGTTTACACCTTTTTTGAAAGCTGTAAACTTTATTCAAAACCAACTTTTTAAACAAAGCCGGGGCAACTTCCCGGTTTTTCTATAAAATAAATTTGGCCATACAAAAATATTAATCGTATATTTGCGATATAAGATTAAGAACTATGGCCATTCACAAAAAAGAGGAGTTCACTCAGAAAGAACAGGACCTGGCAGCTTTTGCAAAAGCGATCAGCCACCCGGCACGTATAGCTATATTAAATGTGCTGGCAACAAAGAATGAATGTATCTGCGGTGAAATAGTAGAGATATTGCCGCTCGCCCAAAGTACCGTGAGCCAGCATTTAAAGGAATTAAAAAATGCCGGATTGATCGACGGTGAAACTGACGGACCCAGAAGCTGTTATTGCATAAACTGGAAAGCTTTTGAAAAATTCTTTGTGGAATTTAACGGCCTGTTCAATAAGCTTAAAATAAGAAATGAAAAAGCCTGTTGCTAAAGGCCCCCTCTATCTCCCCCGAAGGGGGAGATATGGAGAAGATGTTTGCGAAGTATTTTAAATAGAAAGTATAAACACAAATTTTTATAACATCCTCAGCCTGTCTTTAGGGTTTGGGGCAAAAAGTAAAGCCATGAACAATGATCTTCAAATTAAAGAACTCGTAAAAGAAAAGTACGCTGCTATTGCAGAACAAACAAAAGACCAAAATACAGCTTCTTGTTGTGGCGCCACAGCTGCCTGTTGCGGAGATGAGGTTTACAATATTATGGCAGATGATTACACAAAGCTCGAAGGCTATAATCCTGATGCAGACTTAGGCCTGGGTTGCGGCTTGCCAACAGAATTTGCCAAAATACAAGAAGGTAAAACTGTTATTGACCTTGGTAGTGGTGCAGGGAATGATGCATTTATTGCCAGGAGAATTGTAGGTGAGAATGGTAAAGTGTTAGGGATAGATTTTACCGAAGCTATGATCGCAAAAGCAAGAACGAACGCAGAAAAACTGAACTACAACAATGTAGAGTTCAGATTGGGTGATATTGATGACATGCCGGTAACATCAGATTATGCTGATATCATTGTAAGTAACTGTGTATTGAATTTAGTCCCCAACAAACATAAAGTATTCAGTGAGATATCCAGGGTATTAAAACCCGGAGGGCATTTTTCGATCTCCGATATTGTATTGGAAGGAGCATTACCATCAAAGTGGAAAGAAGTAGCAGAACTTTATGCTGGCTGTGTCTCAGGCGCCATTCAAAAAGATGAATACCTCAGCATTATCAAAGAAGCGGGTTTTGCAAATATTACATTGCAAAAAAATAAACCCATCATTATCCCCGATAATATTCTCACCAATTATTTAACTGCAGAAGAAATAACCGAATATAAAAATGGGAATACAAAGATAACCAGCATCACCGTGTTTGCAGAAAAACCAGCTAAAGATGAAAGGAATTGCTGTGAACCGGGAAGCGGATGTTGTTAAGATGTAATTATTTTCTAACTATAAAAAGTAAAGCCATGAACAAAAATCAAAAAGATCCCACCTGTTGTGAACCAGGAAGCGGATGCTGCAGTATAACCGATATGGGTTGCTGCTAAAAAACCGGCGCCGTTGTTTATTCAACGGCGCCATTTTAAATTTACAATATGGAAATCATTGAAATGCTTCCATTGCATTGGGAAGCGGTAAAACAAATTTATGCCGAAGGCCTTGTCACAGGCAATGCAACCTTTCAAACATCCGTTCCAACCTGGCATGAATGGAATGACGCACATGTAAATAATTCCCGGCTTATTGCTATTGAAAATGAAGTAGTACTTGGCTGGGCTGCACTTACACCCGTATCGGGCCGTTGTGTATATGCTGGTGTAGGTGAAGTAAGCGTTTATGTAAGTGAAAAAGCAAGAGGCAAAGGAGTTGGAAAAAAATTATTGAATGCATTGATACAGGAAAGCGAAAAAAACAATTTCTGGACATTACAGGCCGGTATCTTTCGGGAGAATATTGCCAGCATAAAAATTCATGAGGCGTGTGGATTTAGAATTATTGGTGCCAGGGAAAAGATCGGCCAGTCAAACGGTTTGTGGAGAGATACATTATTATTAGAAAGAAGAAGCAAAATTGTAGGTATATAAACTATGGCAAAGTTCCAAACTTTGCCATAGTTTAAAACACATAACTAAAAATGAAAAAGAAAATACTTTTTGTTTGTATTGAGAACAGCAACCGAAGCCAGATGAGTCAGGCTTTTGCAAAGATGCTCGGCGGTTCATCTGTTGAATCGTACAGTGCAGGCAGTAAGCCATCCGGCATTGTAAATCCAAAAGCCATAGCAGCAATGTTGGAATTAGGTTATGATCTCAGCAAACATGATAGTAAAAGTTTAGAAGAAGTAAAGCAGTATGCTCCCTTTGATGCAGTGGTAACCATGGGTTGCGGGGATGCGTGCCCCTGGATGGCTGCAAAGAAATTCATTGACTGGGAAATACCAGATCCAAAAAATATGGAACGGGATGAATTTAATAAAGTGAGGGATCTTATCGGGAACAAAGTAAAAGACCTGCTGAAAGAGTTGTAAGAGTAGAAACTATCTAAAATGAAGTTTAGATAGTTTAGAAGAGTTTAGATGGTTTTGGTTTATATCTCAAAGTTCTATATCACTTTAAATTTCTAAACCTTCTAAACAATCTAAACTTTTCTAAACCGGACCTGTAATGAATATCTGTTACATAAATTTATTTCCTCCCGCTGATCTTTGATAACAGGCGAAGTATCTCCAGGTATAACCAAACGATCGTTACCAACAAACCAAAAGCACCATACCATTCCATATATTTTGGTGCACCCATTTCAGCCCCTTTTTCTATCATATCAAAATCCAAAATAAGATTGAGTGCAGCAATGGTCACTACAAACAATGAAAAGATAATTCCAAATGTGCTTCCTTCATGCAGGAAAGGCATATTATCAAAACCAAACATACGCAACACCATAACCAACACATAAAAAATGGCAATACCAACGGTTGCAGTAATAACCACTGACTTAAATTTTTCAGTTGCTTTGATGATCCTGAAACTATACAAAAGGTACATCGCTATGGCAACACCAAATGTCAATCCTACTGCATTGATAATAAGATTGGGAGCTTTTTCTGCAAATGCAAAATTGTACATGGATGAGATTGCTCCCACAAATAATCCTTCCAGCAAGGCATATAAAGGAGCCAGGTAAGGCGACCATTGTTTTTTAAATACCAACACAATGGCAACCACAAGGCCACCCAATGCACCTGTCCACATTAAGGGAACTACATTACCTCCATCGGCAAATTCTTTCCATGAATAAAAGGAGGTACCCAATACCATTAAAAATAAAAAGCCAAACTTATTAAGTGTGCCCTTCAGGGTCATGGCGTTTTCATGCGTAAGAACATCCGCTAAAACCGTATCCCGAAACCTGTTCTCTGATAGTGTAGGGTTACCTGATTTGAATAAAGACATATTTTAAATTTTAGAAATTAAAATTAGAAAATAATTTGATAATAACCAGTCAATAGTTTGCTAAGGTTTCTCAATGCCAGGATACTTACTCAGCGTTTCAAATTCATATTCATCATTGCATTTTAACTGGAAGATGAATTGTTGCAATGAAGCAGAGTCTTCTGCATTGGCATATACCTGGTCATGAGCCAGTAACACAAGCTGGTTGACCATCTTTGTGTTGTTTCTTGCGAATGCACTGTCAACTTCACTGAGTATTTCCCAAACTGTTTGAACAAGCCTTTGCTGCCCGTTAAAATGCCACTCAACATCCCAGCCCACCGCTTTAAACCCATTATTTTGTAAACTATCTGCAGCGGCGATTGAATTTTTAAGGTCAGTACTGTTGGTGCTGTCTGTGCGCCAGATATTTCTTCCGGGAGTGCGAATGATATTTGATGTAAGGTTCAGGCTATCGGCACATCGCATAAAATCATTTACAGCACTATCAGGAACTGCATAAAATTTATCAAACTTATTTTCAAATGCATGGGTGTAACTGTGATTCGCTATTTCGAACAAACTGCTTTGCGATACACTGTCATAGATAGCCGATTGATACCTGCTGCCATACACATGTTCACCTATTACAAATAAAGTGACGGGAATATTTTCCTGTTTGATGATATGCATAACAGCCCCGGTGCCTTTATTTGGCCCGTCATCAAAAGTGAGATAGATCGTTTTCTTTTTTTTCTTTACCGGCTTTGTCTCTTTTTTTACAACAGCAGTATCAGCAATTTTTACTGTAGGTTTAAAAAAGAAAAAATGTTTATCCGTTCTGTAAAAATAAAATGAGCTGAAAGCTACGGTAAGTACGGAGGTTTTGAAGATCGCGGAATTATTAAAATAACCGCCCGGGTCAGGGTCCATGTTGGTTTGGGTATTTATGATATGAAGATAATATAGAGGAGAATCGATTTCCTAATAACCAATGTTAAATAATTATGAATTGTTGATCGTCATTGCGAGGAACGAAGCAATCTAAGTATCATCATTGTCTTAACTGGCGAGATTGCTTCGTTTCTCGCAATGACGTATCTAATTAAATTCTGGCTGTAGATTCCCAACTTTCTTACTTAAGCTTATCTTTGCCACATGGAAAATTTGCTGGCACAGATAGAAAAAAATAAAAAGGAGATCCGTGAAGCCGTTGTTACAAACAAGGAAGAACTGGAAGCTTTCAGGATAAAATACCTTGGTACAAAAGGCCTCGTAAAAACGATTATGGGTGAAATGAAAACAGTTGCCCCCGAACAAAAACGGGAGGCCGGCCAGTTATTGAACGAGTTTAAATTATTTACAGAAGCTGCTTTCGAAACATTTCAAAATGTGCTTTCCAATGGAACAACGGAAAGTACGGCTGCAGGTATTGATGTTTCCCTTCCTGGAAATCCCTTGCCAATAGGCAGCCGCCATCCCATCAGCATTGTACAGAATAAGATCATTTCCATTTTTCACCGGCTTGGATTTGCAGTAGCCGAAGGGCCGGAAATAGAAGACGACTGGCATAATTTCACTGCACTCAATCTCCCCGAAAATCACCCGGCCAGGGATATGCAGGATACTTTTTATATCGGCCAAAATCCCGACTGGTTGTTGCGTACGCATACAAGCAGTGTGCAGATAAGAGAAATGGAAAAAGGGGTTTTACCATTACGTATCATTTGTCCGGGTAGGGTTTACCGTAATGAAACTATCAGTGCAAGGGCACATTGCTTTTTTAACCAGGTTGAAGGTTTATATATTGCAGAGAATGTTTCATTCGCAGATCTTAAACAAACACTTTACTTCTTTGTACAGGAAATGTTTGGGGATACGGTGAAGGTTCGCTTTCGCCCATCTTATTTTCCTTTTACAGAACCAAGCGCTGAAATGGATATCAGTTGCCTGATCTGTGGCGGTGAAGGTTGCAATGTTTGTAAAAAAACAGGTTGGGTAGAAATTCTTGGTTGCGGCATGGTACATCCCACTGTTTTAGAAAATTGTGGTATCGATAGTAATAAATATACAGGCTTTGCCTTCGGTATGGGCATTGAAAGAATAACCATGTTAAGTTACCAGGTAAAAGACCTGCGTTTATTCAGTGAGAACGATCTTAGATTTTTAAAACAATTTACAGCAGCATTATAATTTACCGCATCGCTGTAGATAATATTCCTCATATAATTTATTAAACAATGTATTGCATCACAACCTGCTGTTGTGCTATGGAATACGTGTTGGCATGATAATTGAAAATTCATTGCAGTAAAACAAAAATACTGTTATGAAAAGAGTCAGCCTCCTGTTTAATGTGATCCTCATTGTATTCCTTTTAGCTTCCTGTTCATCTTCCAAACAGGCCCGGGTTTATAAAAGAACAATGGATGGTAACTGGCAGTTACAAACCATCGTTACTGAAAGTATCCCGGGAAAATTTAAAGCACAACTTTTCAATGAAGCAGATTTTAATTGTTTTGTTGGAAGCAGCTGGAGTTTTAATGATCGCAATAGCCTCGGTACTTATACAATAAATAAGAACGGTAATGAATGCGCTGCTATTAAAAGAAATATACGTTGGTCAATTTATGAAGCCACTGCTGCTGAACCAAAACTTGTTCAGTTTAAAAGATTAGACGATAAATATAAAGAGATAGATGAAGGAGGTGGATTCAGGTTTACTGTTTTGCAAATGGATGACAACAGTATGAAGTTACGGTCTGACATAACATTCGAAGGCAAGCAGGCTTCGTTTGTTTACAATTTTGTAAGAAACTAAAAAAATAAAACTCACTATGAAAAATTTAAGCACGAACCTGTTCTTATCTGCAGTATCTATGATGGTAATGATAAGCAGTTGCGAAACGGTTAGAAAGACAAGCAACAAGGATAAAGGTATAGTAATCGGCGCCGGTGCAGGTGCGGTACTCGGTGGCGTTATTGGAAATAATGTTGGCAATAAAAATAATACGGCATTGGGTGCTATCATTGGGGCTGCAGTAGGTGGTGTTGCGGGTGGAATTATTGGAAATAAAATGGACAAGCAAGCTGAAAAAATAAGAACAGAATTACCAGGCGCAAAAGTAGAAAGGGTTGGAGAAGGAATAGAAGTAACTTTCGATGAAAGCAACCCCGATGGAACAAAAGCAGGTGTTTATTTTGAAACCAATAAATATAATATCAGCAATAATTCCAAACTGGCACTTGATAAATTGCAAAAGATATTTGCAGAATATCCCGAAACAAATATACTGGTAGAAGGCCATACAGATAATGTGGGAACGGATACTTATAACCTTGGTCTTTCTCAAAGAAGGGCTGATGCTGTGGGTAATAGTTTAAAAGCGACAGGTATTTCTTCATCAAGACTGATCACCAGGTGGTATGGTGAAAGTCAACCCAAAGTGGCTAATGACACTGATACAAACAGGGCAATGAACAGGAGGGTTCAGTTTGTGATCACTGCAAATGAAAAAATGAAAGCGGAAGCTAAACAGGAAGCCGGTAAGTGATAAAAAGAGATGGCATCTTTTTTATAAAGCTAATTTTTTAAAAGCGCAAAGTTGTCATCTCTAACCTAAATACGAGATGGCATCTTTTTTTATAAATTATAATTTATAAAAAAATAAAGATGCCATCTTGTATTTTTGTAACATGATAAATAAAATTGCAGTTGCAGGAGCTGGTACCATGGGCAGCGGAATTGCCATGGCTGCAGCACAAAGTGGTTATACTGTTACACTATATGATACCAATGAAACAGTATTGGAAAAAGCGAATCAGGCAATTACTAAAAATCTAAACTTTCTTGTAGAGAAACAAAAAATTTCTGCCGAAGAAAATAAAGAAATATTTGAGCGGATATTATTTTCATCTTCCATAAATGATTGTAAGGCTGATCTTATAATTGAAGCCATTGTGGAAATTGCAACAGCAAAAATTGATCTGTTCAATAAATTAGCCGATATCAATACTGCTAAGACCATCTTCGCCAGCAACACTTCATCACTTTCAATAAATGAATTGCAACAGCGAATCTCAGATCCACAAAGAATTGCGGGCATGCATTTTTTTAATCCTGCACAGATCATGAAACTGGTGGAAGTAGTAAAAGGAGAACAAACTGCAGTAGAAGTAACCGATGAGTTGATGCAGGTTTGTATAAAAATGAATAAGACGCCGGTGCTTTGTAAAGATGCTCCTGGATTTATTGTGAACCGTGTTGCACGGCACTATTATCTTGAAGCAATGAAATTAGTTGAGCAAGGTATTGCAAGTTTTGAAAATGTAGATGAGATCATGGAAGCATCCGGTTTTAAAATGGGGCCGTTCAAATTGATGGATCTGATCGGAATGGATATTAACCTGGCAGTGTCTCAAAGTTTGTATGATGCATTTAATAAAGAAGAACGATTTG
>JANNBU010000398.1:0-1654 GCA_031385805.1 Ferruginibacter sp. | reverse complement strand
TTTATCCAAAGCGGCTTGTCTCTGGTCAATTTCCTGTTGCCATAATAAACTGTAGCGGTCAAGTGTTGTCTGGGCGTCTTTATACTCAGGTATTTTTTCTAAAATGTATTTGGAGTCAATAACTGCATATCGTTGTGCATTAGCTGTAAATGCAATACTGAACAGGCAGGAAATAATCAGCAATAATTTTTTCATAATAAATAATATTTACAAATAAACCATTAATCAAGTTAATGAAAAAACAATTATTCTGGTTCCTGGCCAAGCAGGAAGGTGAATTTAGCGGATCCTTTAAGGCCGCTTGTTTGGTTGTAACGGTCAAACCCCACACCGTAATCAAATCCAAGCAATCCAAACATGGGTAGGAAGAACCGGGCGCCAACACCAGCTGAACGCCTTAGTTTAAAAGGATTATAATCTTTAAAATTATACCAGCCATTAGCCGCTTCAAAAAATACAAGTCCGTAAATAGTACTGCTGGCACTGGTACTAAAAGGATAGCGCAGCTCTACTGTGTATTTATTAAAAATGGTAAAGAACTCTGAAGGTGTAATTCCATCAGGATTTATTTTAGGATTTGAATTGCTGTAAACCGGGTAACCCCTGTGTGCAATAATATCGTACCCCAATAAAGCGGTTGTATTACTGAGGCCGGCATCACCCAATTGAAAACGTTCGAAAGGAGATGTTTCTAATTGTTGATTGTACTTGCCTATGAAACCAAACTTAGCAGAAGTTTTCAAAATAAACTGTTTGTTCTTGTCTGCACCCCTACCTCTTCCAATAGGTGTATACCAATCTGCATTAAAGCGCCATTTATGAAATTCGGGTAATTTATATTGATTAGCAGCACCCGATGTGATTCCCATCAATGAATAAGGAAGTGTAAACTGGCCACTGATCAAAAAATTTGAACCGCTTGTTGGAAAGATCGGGTTAGGACCGGCAGAATTACGCAACAAAGTAACCTTCAAACTAACATTGGTTGAAGTACCATTGGAAATATCTTTAAAAATATTCGGGTAATTCTTCAACTTATATTGTTGAAAGTTCAGTGAATAGATAAGGTTAAAAAAGTCATCCGGTTTTTTTAATTGTTTACCCAATGATACGCCAAACCCAACAGTTTTTACATATTGTGTATCGCCACAGGATTTGCAATAACCCCCAAACCCATCATAAGCGTTTGCATATTTTGTATTAAAATAACTGAGAGAAAATGAATTTCTTTTTTTACCGCCAAGCCAGGGTTCTGTAAATGAAAAATTATACGACCTGTATGCCTTACCATTCGACTGTATCCTTGCACTGAGCTTTTGCCCATCACCGGAAGGCAGCGGATCCCAACTGGATTTTTTTGTAATATTCTTTATAGAGAAGTTATTAAATGTTACCCCAAGCGTACCCGTTAAACCAATACCGCCACCGAATCCTGCAGAAAGTTCCAACTGATCGGCAGATTTTTCTTCTATCTGCCAGTTAATATCTACGGTACCATTATCGGCATTGGGTGTAACCTGTGGATTGATCGTTTCGGGATTAATAAAGCCTAACTGTCCCAATTCCCTTTGTGTACGGATGATATCAGAGCGGCTGAATTTTTCTCCCGGTATCGTTCTCAATTCACGAAGAAGAACATAATCTTTTGTTTTAT
>JANNBU010000126.1:0-2466 GCA_031385805.1 Ferruginibacter sp. | reverse complement strand
GATATCCTGCTGCGTTTGCTTGATCGCATTTTCTTTGAGTTGATTGTTGAAGCTGATCACTTCATTGTGCCGTTGCTGTATCTCGGCTTTTGCTTCATTTACGATCTTCTCCTGTACAGTGATCTCTTTAATTAATTTCTCTAGATTTTTTGCACGGCCAATTTTTTTGCCTTCAAACAATCCAACACTTCCGCCACTGAGTGAATATTTTCCTTTTACATATTTACCGGTTTTCTCCAGTACTACAGCACCGTTACTGTTTTGCAATGCATCATCATTTTCTGCAATGAAAACATTACCGAGTAAATGTTCTGCAAGTTTTGCATAACGGCTGTCAATTTCTATCACACCCAATGCAGGAATTGTTCCTTCAGGCTGATGGGCATTAACAGGTTCTGTAAATTTATCCAGCAGGAAAAAATTAGCTTTTCCTTTTTTATTGTCGTCTAATAAATGAACGGCCTGTAAACCTTCGGTGAGGTTATTCACTACATAATAATTCAGGTATGGCTCCAGTACATTTTCTACTGCTGCCCTATATTGTTCATTTACATAAATTATATCCGATAACAATGGAGCCGAATGGTTCCAGTTGGTATTCTTGTGCAGGAATTTCACACTCTCAGGATAGCCTTCCATTGAATCGATGAGGCTTTTTAAAAGATCGTGTTCGTTCTTTTTTGCATCTAATTTCCTGTTCTCTTCAGCAAGGTTTACACGCAATCCTTCAAGCATATTTTGCGTTTGCAATATCTGCTCCTTTGTAAACTCGTGTTCTTCCTGTAATTGCTGCAGGTCGGTTTGTTTTTGTGCGAGTTCTTCTTCTTTTATTTTTTTATCAGCACCTAATTGTGTTAGCTGTACCTGGCGTTGTGCTTTTTCTTCCTGTATCTGTGCAATCGTTCTTTGCAGGTTTTGAATAGAAGTATCTGCTACAGCTACTTTTTTCTCTGCATCAAACTGGCTGCGTTGTATGGATTGATTTTCCCTTCTTAAATTATCGATGGTAGAACGCTTCTCATCAAAGATGCCGCGTTTTTGTTCTACCGTTTCTTTCAGGTCCTGTAATTTAAGTTCGAGTTCCTGCAACTTTTGTTCTTCATCATTTATTTGCTGCCCGGTAAAACCAATACTTTCCTCCAGACCGCTTAACTGGCCACCGGCTTTTTGTATGAATTCGTGCAGGTTTGACTGCCTTTCTTTTAAATGTTGTAATCTCTGTGAACTAAGGCTTTTCTCATTTTCCTTGTTGCGCACTTTATCCAGCATCTCATTGTATGCATGCTGCATTTGCTGAAGTGCTTTTTCCTTTTCAACAAAAGCCAATTTTTCCTGTTCCAGGGCAGCTTCTTCTTTTGCAATGGAGGTTTCGAGCTCAATGCGTTTATCTACTTCCTGTTGTTGTTGCTCATTCAGATCGCGGTAAGTGATGTTGAAACCTTCCAGGGCCGCTTTTGCGAGTTCAATACTAACTTCTTTGTACTCGGTTTTTATTTCAAAATACTTTTCAGCTTTTTTTGCCTGGCTTTCGAGGCTTTTTAACTGGTTATTTATTTCAAACAACAGGTCTTCAATGCGGGCAAGATCCTGCTCGGTAGCATCTAATTTTAGCTTGGCCTCTTTCTTACGTGTTTTGTAAATGGTGATGCCGGCTGCCTGTTCAAGCATTTTTCGGCGGCTGTTCTCTTTGTCTTTGATGATATCATCTACCATTCCGAGTTCAATGATGGCATAGCTGTCGGTGCTGATACCAGTATCCATAAAGAGGTTATGGATATCTTTCAGTCTGCAGGCCACATCATTGAGGCGATATTCACTTTCCCCGCTTTTGTAATATTTGCGTGTTACGGTTACAGTATTAAATTCTGTTGGAAGCAGGTTCTTTGTATTCTCAAAAGTAAGGCTTACTTCTGCCAGTCCGCTGGCGCTACGGGTCTTACTCCCGTTGAATACAAGGCTTTCGAGATTCTCACTGCGGAGGTTGCTTATCTTATGTTCACCGATAACCCAGCGGATGCTATCAATAATGTTACTTTTACCACAGCCATTGGGGCCGATGACGCCGGTAATACCTTCATCAAAATTCAATACGGTTTTATCGGCAAAACTTTTAAATCCTTTGATTTCCAGACTCTTTAAACGCACTTTTCTTAATTTTTAGCAGGCGGCAAACCTACGTGAAAATGATGGATTATTTCTTTGTGTTGATAATTTTTGGGAAAAGATTAGCCAGCAGTAAATATAGCAGAATGCGGGTATTAAAAGCTGGATTCTGCGCTGGATAAGGATTTAATTATTCACAGGTTTCTCACACGGAAATGCCGATACGGGATGCAGGATACGTGATACAAGATACAGGATCGTGTGTTTGTGATAGTTGGCTTAATCTGTATAATGGATAAAACAGCAAAATTTGAGGAGAAAACAAACCTAAACACCTGGTTATTTTCACATACAGTTTTTGGG
>JANNBU010000367.1:0-2285 GCA_031385805.1 Ferruginibacter sp. | reverse complement strand
ATTTACACAGCCGACAGCTTTAAAGTGAGTGCCAATGCTAATGTGGAAGAACTTTTGAAAAAACTGCCAGGGATACAGGTTGATAAGAACGGGCAGATAAAAGCAATGGGCGAAACCGTTGAAAAAGTATTGGTGGATGGCGAAGAATTTTTTGGTGACGATCCCGGCATGGCAGTAAAAAACCTGCGGGCCGATGCAGTGAAAGAGGTACAGGTTTTTGACAAAAAAAGCGACCAGGCTGAATTTACTGGTATTGATGATGGACAGACAAAGAAAACGATCAACTTGAAATTAAAAGAAAATAAGAAGACAGGTCATTTTGGAAAAATAAGTGCCTCTGGTGGCTTGCAAAAAGATATTGATCCACGGTATAATAATAATTTAATGTTTAGCAGCTTTAAAGGGAAACGTAAACTATCTGCCTTTTTGCTCAATGGCAATACAGGGCAGGATGGATTGAGCTGGCAGGACAATGAAAAGTATGGCGGGGAATCGGATAATTACAGCATGAGCATGGATGATGATGGCGGCATGATGTTCTTTAATCGTGGTGGTGGATCGGATGATGAACCAGAAGTAAATACAGAGAATGGGTATATTAAAAATATAAATGCCGGTTTGCAGTACAGCAACAAATGGAATGATAAAACCTCAGTAAATTTTTCTCCTAAATACAATAGCCAGATATATTCCAACAACAAAACAAAATTCATGCAAACACAGGTATTTGATAGTTTGTCAAATGACTATGTTACCTACGATGAAAATTCAACTGTGCAATCAAATGTAAACAGGTATAATATTAAGTTGAGAGGTATTTACGATGTAAAACTCGATTCCATGAACAGCCTCAAGTTAACGGCCAATGCAAATTTTTATCATACCGAAAGTGAAGAAATAACAAATTCAGTTACAATGGATGATGAATCAGGCGAATTGAAGAATGCCAGTGAAAGGAATTCCAATACCAGGAGTGATAAAACAGCATTGTCAGCCAATCTTATTTTTAAACATAAGTTTAAAAAACAGAGAAGAACATTGTCATTAACTGCCGACTGGAACAGCTTGTCTACTGATGGGAAAAATTATCTAAAATCCTTTAACCAGTCTTATTTAAACGGAATTCCTTCATTCAGCCAAAATCCGGATCAAATGAGAGATAATGATAAAGCCACTCAAAAGATCTTATCAAGAATTGTATATACAGAGCCACTCAGTAAAAAATATTCTATGGAGATCGGGTATGAACTTTCATACAGTTCCGGCAGAAATAATCAAGTAACGTACAGCTATACGCCTGCTACCGGTAAATATGACGCACAGGTAGATTCGCTTACAAATGATTTTGATCAGCGGATCACCATCAACAAGCCTTCCATTAAAATAAATTATGCCGATAAAAAATTCAAGATCAATTTTGGTTCAGGTTTTGGTTTAACACATTTTGACCTCGTAGATAATTCTTTCCACAAAGATTATGTGCGCAATTACACCAACTTCTTTCCATCTGCAAGCTTAAATTATACTTACAAAAGCAATCACAATTTAAGATTCTATTATAATGGTTCTACTACACAACCAACCATTAACCAATTGCAGCCCCTGGGCAATAACAATGATTATTTTAATCAATATATTGGTAACCCGGATCTGAAACCGTCATTCACAAATTCATTTGGTATTTCACACAACAGTTACAATTTTATTAAAGACATGTGGATGTACCAGTCTGTTAACATCAGGCAAACAAGCAATGCCATTACAAATAACCGTATCATATTTCTTGATTCTGCAAAAACAATCACACAGCCAATCAATACCAATGGAAATTTTTCATTGAACGTTTATATGGGCGGACAGATCAAAATAAAAAAGATAGATACCCGGATATATTTAGGTCCGAATTTTGGTTATTCAAAATTTGCCGATGTGATCAACAATAAAACCAGTTATACCAATAACCTCAATGCAGGCATGTCTGTCAACATAACAAAATCAAAAGATAAGAAATATGATATTTCGCTGAATAATGAATTTAGCTATAACAACAACAAAACATCGCAGAGCAGTTCAAATATTCACTATTACACAAATAATATTTCCGCAGATGTTACCGTTTACTTTAAAAAAGTTTGGTCGATCAATACGGACTACCAGTTTAATATTCGGCAGAAAACCGCCCAGTTCAACAATAACCTGAATACCCATTTATGGAATGCAAGGTTTCAAAAGACTTTTAAAAATAATGAGTTTACAGCCTTTATTAAAGTACGTGATATCTTAAA
>JANNBU010000350.1:0-1577 GCA_031385805.1 Ferruginibacter sp. | reverse complement strand
CCTGGATATTGCTTTTCTGTTTATTAAAATCAAAGTATTTTTTATTGATATTCGTTGTCATTAGCATCATTTTCCGGGCAATCTCTTTTTCGGTTTTTTTATCAGATGCGAAATTCAATTCATCAACGGTAGTTTTTTTTGCATGACAATAATTACAATCAACACCCAGCGAAATATTAAAGCCATCCATTACCTTATCAAGCTCTTTCTCGCTGATATTTTTCGGCAATATTTTAAGGTTGATAAATTTAGTCTGTGATGGTAAACCTGCTGATATCATTGTAATTAAGCCCACCATCAGCAGCATTATTTTAAATGTAATTGTTTTGTGCATTGTGTACATTTTCAGTATATTAATAGATAAATCTCCATGAAATTATAAAATGAAATTTAAAAAAAATGTGAATAAATTTTGAATTATAGAAATCTTTTGTACTTTTGAAGTGCTTATTACACATTCTACCTCTGGTCATCCACAATTCCCCTGAAATTTCCTCAACTATTATTTATTGTATTTATTCGTATGAATTCATCCGTTGAATAATTCCCGGCTTGCTGGTAGTTATTTTTCAGAACATACTCAGAATAAAGATATTTATATATACTTAATATTTTAATATATTAAAATAGTTTACAATATCCTTCATTAAAGATCTAAAACAACCCACCCCACTGACTGCATGTATTCGTATGAATTCATCTGCTGAATCATTGCCTATATACTGGTAATTATTTTTCACGATGCATTCAATACGCTTGCCGAAACTGATAATCCACATCCTCAACAAAGATCTAAAACACCTCACCCCACTGACTACATGTATTCGTATGAATTCATCTGCTGAATTATTGCCTGCACCCTGGTAATTTTTCTTCAGGATGTATGTAAATATGATATACATACTTAAGATAATAGTACATACTAAAAAATATAAATATCCTCCACAAAGACCGAAACCATCCTACTTACTGTAAACTATTTTTAAACTCAAAAACTCAAAAAAATGCTTACTTCATTTACTCAAAAAGTTACTTATGTAACACTAATCACCGGCCTGCTTTGGTTTTCGGCAGCGGCTCAAAACAGTGTAAGACCTTACACCCAGGTCTACTCAGAAAACCTGAAAGGAGGTTCTGTCATCTTTGGTAACACCATGATGCACATCATTGACAACAATGCTGTAAATACCACCAAAATGAATGAAAGTGGTAATGCCGGCAATGGCCAGGGAGGATTGGGATTCACCCAATATGGCAATGATAACCAGAACATGCAGTTCACCGATGTGGATGCTACTCCTGCCAACCTCAACGCATTCAGCCTTGGTGCTTCGGGATGGAAATACCTGGCAAACGGTTCAAACCAGGGTACGGCATGGCGCACATTAAACAGTCCGGCTTCTCCATGGGTTAGTGCTTCGGCAAGTTTTGGATATGGCCGCACACAAGCCACCACCATTACCAGCGGAAATGCAACGGCTTATTTCCTGAAAAATGTTTCCATTGCAGACCTTACGCTTTACAGTTCGTTCAATGCTGTTTACAGTTATGATGACGGAGCGGTAATTTATGTAAAT
>JANNBU010000346.1:0-1813 GCA_031385805.1 Ferruginibacter sp. | reverse complement strand
GTTGGGCAATCGGAATGAATACTTTTGTAAAATCTGTAAATTCTTTGTGCGAGACCGAACCGCTGATCTCATAAACAGCGGGATCGGATTTCTTTCCTTTAACTGAAATCGTCCCATTCTCTACATAGATCTCAGCAGGTTTTTCATTGCCGATCAGCAGGTAGCAAAGCAATGGTTCCTTTACAGTTCCTTTCAGAACAAATTTACCCTGGAGTAATTTTGTTTTTGTCATTTCAACAGCTTCTCCGTTCTGAACAAGCCGTATCTGTGTTCCATCTTTAAACCCGTCCAGTTTTCCATTAATAGTAAACCCGGTTGTTTTCGTTTTCTGCGCAAAAATGGCTGTTGGAATCAGGAATAAAATAACCAGTAATTTTTTCATACTTAACCAAATTAATTTTCAGAATTGATACGGGAAAACCGGATCAGCATACAAATTTATACAATTCAGCCGGATAGCAAAAGCCTATCAGCCTAATATGGACGAAAGGAAGGATTTTGTGGCTGCATTAACATCTGTACTGTTTTCCAATGCTTTAATGTAGGCACTGCCGATAATGGCCCCGTCAGCCAACTGACAAACGGCATCGAAGGACTGTTTGTTGCTGATGCCAAAGCCAACCAATATGGGATTTTTAAGTTTTAAGTTTTTGAGCCGGAGAAGATATTCATCTGTATTTGCAGTGTTTTTATCGCTGCCTGTGGTGGATGAAGAAGATACGGCATATAAAAAACCGCTGCTAAGGTTATCTAATTTCACTATCCGTTCTTCAGATGTTTCCGGAGTTACTAAGAAAATAAAATCAAGTTCATGTTTTTTGATGATGGCCCCGTACTCAGTTTCAAATTCATATTCCGGCAAGTCGGGAAGAATAAGTCCATCAACTCCAACTGCATCAGCATCAGCACAAAACTTTTCAAATCCGTATTGTAAAACGGGATTCATATATCCCATCAATATGACAGGGATAGAAATATCTTTTCTAAAATCTTTTAATTGTTCAAACAGCTTGGCGATTGTCATTCCATTTGCTAAGGCCATGCTTCCGCTCTGCTGTATCACCGGGCCATCAGCTAGTGGGTCGCTGTAGGGCATGCCAAGTTCGATGATATTGGCACCGTTATCTTGCAATGATTTCATTACTTCTAATGTGCTGTCCAGTTTTGGGTAGCCAGCGGTACAATAGACGTTTAAAACGTTATTTCCTTTTTTCTCGAAAAATTCTTTTATTCTGCTCATCTTTTTCTTTTTGCCACGAAGGCACAAAGACACTAAGGACTTCACTTTGTGCCTTCGTGTCTTTGTGGCTATAAATTTTTCATGTAAGTATCTAAATCTTTATCCCCTCTCCCACTCAAACAAATCACCACCACATCTTCTTTGGTAAACCTCATTTGTTTCAATGCCGCCAAAGCATGTCCCGTTTCCAATGCCGGAATAATACCTTCCAGTTTCGCCAGTTCAAAAGAAGCCGCCAATGCCTCATCATCCGTAGCACTTAAAAATGTTGCCCGGCCACTTTTAAATAAATGTGCATGTAATGGACCGATGCCAGGATAATCTAATCCGGCAGAAATACTATGCGGCTCTACTACTTGTCCATCTTCCGTTTGCATCAGCAAACTTTTACTGCCATGCAAAATACCCGGCTTGCCTAATGCAGTGGTGGCTGCACTCATGCCACTATCAACACCATGACCAGCCGCTTCTACCGCAATCAACTGCACACTCAACTCATCTAAGAAATGATAAAAAGCTCCTGCTGCATTGCTGCCGCCACCCACACAAGCCATTACATGAGTAGGTAATTCA
>JANNBU010000332.1:0-11758 GCA_031385805.1 Ferruginibacter sp. | reverse complement strand
TACCGGTATTATTTTACCACGGTTATTGAGGTTACTGCCTTCTAAATTATCCTGATTTTCCATATAGTTTTATAGGCTGCGAAGCTAACTTTTTTAAGTGGTTTTTCAGCACTAAAAACAGGCTTTTTTGCGAATGTTTTACACAAAAAAAAATAATATGTGGAGAAGTAGTTTTTGGTCGCTATGAATGCCTATGAACCCGGCTTTTGAACCCTGATTTAGCATCCTTGCGTCGCACTCTTGTACGTCATACCATTGATCAGCTTATAGCCACTGATTCACTGATTATAATGCATTTCAGAAGGTAATCTGTGAATCAGTGGCAATTACAGGGGACTATTTATCAGTTAATTTCACTCATTAATTATAACTTGCCGAAAAATAAAAAGCTTGAAAAAAATTGTATTATTCGGCGCCGGAAAATCTGCCTCTGTTTTAATAGACTACCTGCTTGGCCAGGCAACCGAAAATAACTGGACGATCATTGTTGCAGATGCCAATAAAAAACTCATTGAAGAAAAGACAAAACATCATCCCAGATCAAAACCGGTTGAGCTTGATATAAAGGACGAAAAAAGACGACGTGAATTGATAGCACAGGCAGATATTGTTATCTCTATGATGCCGCCTGCCTTGCACATTTTAATTGCAAAAGATTGTATTGAATACGGTAAGAATTTATTAACGGCATCTTATGCCGATGATGAAATAAAAGCTTTGCAAAAAGCCGTAGAAGATAAAGGGCTTTTATTTCTTTGTGAAATGGGACTCGATCCCGGTATTGATCACATGAGCGCCATGCAATTGCTGGATGAAATAAAAGCATCCGGCGGTATTGTTAATTCCTTTAAAAGCCATTGCGGTGGTTTGGTGGCTCCTGAAAGCGACGACAACCCCTGGCATTATAAAATTACCTGGAACCCAAGGAATATTGTATTGGCAGGAAAATCAGGCGCTGTTTATAAGCAGGATGGAAATTTAATTACGGAACAGTATGAAACATTATTTAATGCAGATAGAAAAGTGATGACAGGCAATGAGGAAGTGCCGGTATTGAGTTATTATCCCAACCGAAACAGTTTGCCATATATAGACCTGTATGGTTTGCAGGAAGCTGAAACCTTTATCCGCACTACCCTGCGCTATTCCGATTTTATGTATGGCTGGAAAAATGTGATTGACCTGAAACTTACAGATGAAACACCGGAGTATGAAAGCGATGGAAAAACATTGCATGAATTCTTTAAGGAGCATCTCGACAAAAATGGTTTTGGGGAATGGCTGCAGGAAAAACTTACCGAACGTTTTGCACAAACAAAATCATTACTGGAGAACCTGATGAAAATTATGGAAGCAGAAGAAGAAGCGAAAATGGAAGGCGAGGAACCTGTTGAGAATTTTATGCTGGTAGATGAAGCAGGTGGCCTGAAAAATGTTGAACTGGATGATGTAAAAAATATTGCTGCCAGTACGGTGGCTGCAAAAATGCATGAAGCAAATCTTACCTTGAAGCAACTTTTTTATTTGGGAATGGATGATATGGAAACCATGATCAATAAAGGAAAATGTGCGGCTGCAGATGTACTGCAATTAGCATTGGAACAAAAATTGGCATTGAATCCAACTGATAAAGACATGATCGTAATGTTGCATGAAATTGACTATACGATCAATAATAAAAGAAAGGCTGTTCACAGTTCATTGCTGGTAAAAGGCGATGACAGTATTCATACGGCCATGGCAAAAACGGTTGGGTTGCCATTGGGCATTGCAGCTAAATTGATCTTAACTGGAAAGATCAAAATGACCGGGCTGCACATTCCTGTAACAAAGGAAATTTATGAACCTGTTTTGGCCGAATTACAAAAGCATGGCATTGCCTTTGTAGAAACAAGAAGCCTGCTGTAAGTGCTTTAAATTAAAAATAAATTTTGGCATACGTATAGAATTTATATCTTTGTCGTATAAATTGCAAAAATGGATGCCAAGATCACATTAAGCTTTAATAAAACTGTCATTGAGCAAGCAAAGAAATATGCCGATGACAATAATATAAGCCTCTCCAGGCTTACAGAATTCCTGTTGTCAAAGGTTACCAGCAAAAAGCATAAATCATTAGAAGATCTGCCAATCTCAGATTGGGTAAGCGTGGTTGCCGAAGGTGCTGTAGAATACCAAACAAAGGCACGCAAAAATAAAGACCTCAAAAATGAATATTTTAAATCGAAGAAATGAAAATTTTCCTCGATGCGAATGTGCTGGTCTCTGTACTCAATAAAGAGTATCCCCTGTTTACCTATTCCTCCCGTGTTTTAAGTTTGATGGATAAAAAGAATTATACACTTTACACTTCTCCCATTTGTTTAGCCATTGCATTTTATTTTGCAGAAAAGAAATCGGGTACTTCAATGGCTAAAAAGAAAATAGAAGTACTGGTGAATAACCTGTCAATTGCAACCGTTGGCAAAGATGAAACGCTGAAATCGCTGCAAAATAAACGGGTGAATGATTTTGAGGATGGCATTGAGTATTATGCAGCTAAAACAAATAAATGCGATGCGATCATAACGGAAGATATAAATGATTTTTATTTTTCAGATATAGAGATCATCCGGTCAAAAGATTTCCTCGAAAAGTATTTACTTTAATACTTGTTGATAATGCCACGAATGCACGAATAATACAAAAAAGAGTATTATTAACCCAAGCCTTAAGGCTCGGGTTAATGGAAAGCACTGCTGTTAAGGGCTTTAGCCCTGATAACTTAGAAATCTTCCGAACAGTTATGGCCGCCTGACCAATTGCAACAGTGAAAGTAAATCAGATGACTTCTAAGCATTCAGTATTTTCAACAACTCCCCTACTCCTTCCGTGGCAGATCTTTCTATTACAATAATATTCTCATACTTGTTTACCGGTGGGATCTTTTTATCAATGATATACTTTGGAATATCCGGATAAACATAATCTATCAATCCTGCTGCAGGATAAACCTGCAGCGATGTGCCAACGAGAACAAAAATATCTGCTTTGGTCATAACCGATGCAGCTTCGGCGATCATGGGTACTGCTTCTTCAAACCAAACGATGTGTGGCCGAAGTTGAGCGCCATCAGTTGCCGTATCACCTAAATTGATATCCCCTCTTATCCCTGATATCAAATATTCATTATCAACGCTTCTCATTTTAAAAATTTCACCATGCAAATGCATCACATTTGTTGAACCCGCTCTTTCATGCAGGTCATCAATATTTTGCGTAACGATCGTTACATCAAAATTTTTTTCCAAAGCGGCTATGCCTGCATGTGCGGTATTGGGTTCTGCTGCTGCAACATCCTTCCTTCTCATGTTGTAGAAATCCAAAACCAGTTGCGGATTTTTTTTAAATGCACGGGGTGTTGCCACATCTTCAATATTATAACCCATCCACAATCCATCACTGTCACGAAAAGTTTTTAACCCGCTTTCGGCACTGATGCCGGCACCAGTCAATACAACGATATGCTTTTTATTCATGCAACAAACTTACGCATTCTGCTGAATGGGTTTGCGTATCCTTGATCTTTTCCATACAATAACAGCAATGATCGTGATGAGTATAAATGGCCATAAAGACATCAGTCCAACAAAAATATCGGCAAACCATTCAACACCCGATCTGAATGCAATTGTTAGCCGGGTAAAGAAATTAGGTTTGCCGTCGGTAGGTTTAAACCCGGCGAAGGGCTGATAGAACGTTAGATTTATAGTGCTGTAGGAAGCCTGGTGCGAAAGAAAATTTATGCGGCCTGCTGCTGATTCAATTTCTTCCTGTATGCTGTTGATCTCGCCCTGCACCTGCAATACCTCTTCCATATTCTTTGATTGTTTTAAGAAGTCGAGATACTTTAACCGCATTTGTTTTTTTGCCTCCAGCCTTGATTTTGTATCAACAACTTCGCCTGTTACATCTTCGGTTGTTATTTTTCTTTCCAAAACCTTTGCAGATTGCGCCGGTAATTGATCCATCATTGTTTCAAACTGGTCAACCGGTACTTTGATAGAAATAGTAGTTTCAGATTTTTCATCAGAAAGATTTTGTTCTTCCTGGGCCACATAACCACCGTATTGTTTTATTGTTTTGTGAACAGATTCGCTGTAGATCTTAAAGTCCGGGACTTCCAACCTGAGTGTAGCTGTTTTAATGATCTTCTTATCCCAATCAGGATTTGCAACCGGTTTTACAGGTGGAATTTGAGCTGGTGCTTGTTCCTGTACCTGTACCTGTGGTGGTTCCTGGACAGTAGAATCTGTAGTAGCATAGACAGGGAAAGAGGTTGGCCGCAGCGCTTCCACGGTTCCCTTTTTCAATTCAACAGGTTTATTGTTATCCTTATAACTGTTCTCTTTTGTTTTTGTTGCTTTGTCGCAGGAAATAAAAATGGAAAGAAATAAAATAGCGGTTAATACTTGTTTTGTGTTCATATCAGTGAGTTTAAATTGATAGATGCTCTTTGATACATTTTACATAAATTAAGTAACCATTAATAAATGTTAAATGAAATACAATCGTTTTAGAAGATGGAAGATAGAAGATGGAAGATAGAAGATGGCATGTACAATTTTTATGTATCTTATCAGTTTGTTGGGCGAAGGGATTTAAACTTATAAATATTTAATTTCGTAGATAGAGCAAAAAAATCTGATGCAGCAAAAAAAAGAGATACTAAAAAAGACGATCGCTTTCCTGTTATTGGGGATCGTTTGCTGCAATGCGGTATTTGCACATGATGTTGTAATGGACCTGGAAAATATGTCGAAGGGAGATGCTGCGGTCTTATACCTGCAACTTGGGTTTAAACATATACTCCCATTGGGTTTCGATCATATTTTATTTGTGCTGAGCTTATTTCTTCTTAGCCCGAAATTAAAACCCATTATGTGGCAGTCATTAGCTTTTACGGTGGCACATTCTGTTACACTTGGATTGGCTATGTACAATGTGATAAAGCCTTCACCCCGAATTGTGGAACCATTGATCGCCTTATCCATCATGTATGTAGCGCTGGAAAATATCTTTTCACCAAAATTAAAAGCATCCAGGATCGGCGTGGTATTTCTTTTTGGGTTGGTGCATGGAATGGGTTTTGCAGGTGCTTTGCAACAATTGGGATTGCCAAAAACCTCTTACCTCAGTTCATTGGTTATGTTCAATGTTGGCGTAGAACTTGGACAACTTGCGATCATACTTTCAGCCTATTTTTTAGTGGGGAAATGGCTGGGCGATAAACCGGTTTATAGAAAAGTAGTTGTAATTCCTTTGTCAATTCTTATTGCAATCGTTGCAGCATTCTGGACGGTCCAAAGAATATTCTTTTAATGAGTAATTCGTAGTTGAGAATTGAGCATTGAAAATTGGGTATTGAATATTTATTTGAAGACTTTAAACAAATGTTCAATATTCAATGCTCAACAAACAATGTTCAATGATTAATCATTCATATTATCTTTCAGATCTTTTTGTTTTGCAGGACTAAGATCATACCGGTTCTTATAAGCCGCATTAAAATATTGATCTGCATTGTATCCTTTATTCAATACTTTCATCATCTTGCCCATGTAATAAAGTTCCAATCCTTCCAAAGGTTTACCGGAAACATATTTATCGTAGTATTGAAGTGCTTTGTCCTTCTGATTATTTTTGAATAAGCTCCATACATACCAGCTATAAGTTTGTGGAGTTGCCCTGTTCTTTAATTCCTTTTCAGAAATTGCAACAGCTTTGGCAGGTTCATTTAAAAAATTACTGAACAGATCAATTAAATATTTGTTGTACATATTACCATAAGCTGTATCCGAAATTTTCTGTACAAATTCATGGGCATATTTTTTTTCTGCAATACTGTCTCCCCGTTGTTCGGCTACCATTGCTAATTTCAATAACACTTCAGGCGATTTGGTTTTGGTTTGCACAAATTTGAATATTCTTTCGGCAAGGCTGTCATTCTTATCGTGTACCAATGCAAGCCAGCCGATACCCATAATACTATGCAGGTCGGATGCTTCTAATTTAATGCTTTGCATATACAATTCATTTGCACGTTTTGCATCAGCAGCATGCATGTAAAGATCGGCTGTATTTGAAATGGCTGTCTGCCGGAGGCTGATATTGTTTCCTGCAAGTTCTGCCGCTTTATTCATGGCTGCTATTGCACTATCCAGTTCTCCCCGAAAGTGTTCATATTTTGAAAGCCTGAAAAAATAACCGTATTCATTCGTACTTTTTATACTTTTTAAAATGTCATTTGCTAATTGGATATTACCTAATTCAAATGCCACATCAAAGTTCAATAATTGAGAAACGTATTTTTCACTTCCTATTGCCAGGGCCTGCTGTACATAATCACTTGCTTCGGTAAACCGGTGTTGCGTGATTGCATAACCGGCCAATGTTCTTGCAATGCCTGCTTCTTTTTCCTTGAATAGAATATTGAGCCAATGTAATATACTGTCGGCGGTTTTAAGGTCATTGATATCTCCGTATAAATGAAACATGCCTGCAAGGGTTCCGGCATATTGCTGCATTTCTACAAAACCATCCGGAGCTGCACCTAATCTGTTCTTCCAGAAAATTACATTCTGTTCATTTAGATTTTGTGCGGTTGATTTGGAGTAATGATCGAGCAGGCTGTCAATAAAAATATTATCTACAACCGGTTTATTCTTATTACTGCAGGAATTAAAGATTACCAGGAAGACAACAGCGGTTATTATTTTTTTCAAAATATTTTTTAGCAGATATACGTACACTAAAGCAAAAAAGTTCAACTTACTTTTCTCCGGCCATTTGCATGATAATATCCCATTCATCATCCGATACCGGAGAAACGGATAACCTGCCGATACGGATGAGTGCCATATTTGCCAAACGCTTATCTGCTTTCATTTGTACAAGCGATACGGTTTTTTTTAATTTTTGGGATGCTTTGAAATCAACCGCAACCCAATCATCTTTTGTAGTTGGATCCTGGTAAGCTTCTTTTGAAACTTTTGCAATACCAACGATCTCCATGCCTTCATTGCTGTGGTAAAAAAATACCTCCTCCCCTTTTTTCATTGCCCTTAAATGAATGCGTGCTGCATAATTTCGTACACCATCCCAAAAAGTTTGCTTGTCTTTTACGAATTGATCCCAGCTATATGTAGAAGGTTCTGATTTAATGAGCCAATGTGCCATGCAATAAAGTTGATAGCGTTAATAAAGTATAAAGTTTTTTCCTGGTTCAAATATAAATTAATAAGGTTGATAATGATGCTTCGGGATTCATTTGCAAAAAGAATGTAATAAATGTGACAATTTTAAAAACTTTTGGTTAACCGAAAACTAAAATGATCCTTTTCCCGTAAATGAACGGGTAATGCTTTATTAACCGAAGCGACCAATTTATCAAACAAAAAAATCTCAACAATGAAAAGTAAAAAACTATTGCTGGCAGGTATTGTAACTGCAGCTATTGTAACAGGTGGGATCATCTTTGCAGCAGATCACAAAGATGCACCGGCCGTAACAAATCAAACCACTGACATCACTGATCTGTATGTTTTCCGTGCAGCAGACCCCAACAACCTCGTATTTGTAGCCAATACACAGGGTTTAAAAACCCCTGCCGAAACAGCTGCTTTAAAATTTGATGCCAATACGCTCATCGAATTTAACATCGATACAAATGGCGATGCTGTTGAAGACCTCGTTTTACAGGGAATTTATGATGCAGGATCAAACAAAATGAAAGTTTATGGCCCTGTTGCTCCTTCTGAAACAAATTTCAGAAGCAAACTCGAAGGTGCCGTTACTGCTGAAGTAGCCGTTACTGCCTATGGAGCATCACCTGAAATAGGAACTTCTGCATCCGGTATTAAAGTATTTGCCGGTCCAAGAGATGATCCTTTCTTTTTTGACCTGAACCAATTCAAAGCAATCATTGCTGGTTCCGCAACCGGTTTTTTACCGGCAGGTTCAGGACCAGGATTTGCGTCTGATACTTTCAAAGGCACAAACGTAATGAGCCTGGTTGTTGAAGTTCCAAAAACTTTATTAGGCACAGTAACAGGTGGAAAAGTAAATGTATGGGTAGAAACAAAAAAGAAAATTTAATTAACCCTTTAAAAATTATAAAATGAAAAAGAATATAAAATTATTTTCAGCTTTGCTGATAGGAAGCACGCTTTTTTTAGGTGCATGTAAAAAAGATGATGATGTTCCTGCTACGGTTTATTACCAGGGTGGTGACCAGATGGGAAGGCCGGCTATTAACACGGTATTTGTTACCGCCGCAGACAAAGATGTATTTAACGGAACCAAACCATCAGCGATGGGAGCTGCTTTTCAAAGCAAATTTCAAACTCAGTTGATGGCGCTGAATTCCGGTTATACAACCAACCTGCTTGGACTTGATGCTGCAACTTTTACAGGAGTTCTTGCAACAGATGTTTTAACTGCATCGACAACAGGCGTTACCAGTTTTTATGATGGCACCAATGTGTTAACAGGAAGAACATTGTCTGACGATGTGATCGATGTTGAACTGATATTAATTTTCGGTGGGCCTACTGCTACAAGCAATCCTCAATTAACCAGTGATAATGTAGGTGCAAATGATAAACCATTCCTTGCTTCTTTTCCTTATGAAGCAGCACCATGGTAGAGTAATATTTGTTTAAGGTTAATTTGAAATAGGAACGGGGATAATATCCCCGTTTTTTATTTTTAGCCGTTAAGGCGGGAAGGCGAAATATCTAAATCGAAACAGGATTTTTTATTCGTTACAATAAAAAAAACGTCTTAACGTCTTCCTGGCGTAAAGATCACTCCCACCCACTCGCCAGCACATCCGCAATATGCATGGTCTTCAATGGGAAATTCTTTGTCTTGATATAACCGTCTAATTGCATCAAACAACTGAGGTCTGTAGAGATGATGTATTCGGCACCGGTAGCCAGTGCATTTTGTATCTTCTGATCAGCCATGCCAATAGATATGGATTCAAATTTTACAGAGAAGGTTCCTCCAAAACCACAGCAGGTTTCATTGTCATTCATTTCAATCAGTTCCAGGCCTTTTACATGGCTTAATAATTTCCTTGGGCCTGTTTTAATTTTACATTCCCGCAAAGCAGCACAACTATCATGGTAAGTTGCTCTTGCCTTTAATGTAGCACCATACTGATCGGTTCTTAAAACTTCGGTTAAGAACTCTGTAAATTCAAATACCCGTTTGCCCAGGTGTTTTACCTTGTTGTGTGAAGCAGCATTGTCAAATAATTTGGGATAATAATTTCTTACAAAACCTACACAACTGGCACTGGGTGCAACGATATAATCAACGGTATCGAAATCTTTTATAAATTTTGTGGCCACGGCCCTTGCTTCATCCACAAACCCGGCATTGAAACCCGGTTGCCCGCAACAGGTTTGATTGGTATTATAGCCTACTTCACACCCGGCTTTTTCCAACACTTTTATCATGTTGAATGCCGTTTGCGGATAGAGTTGATCTATAAAACAAGGGATGAATAACTGAACCTTCATGGTTATCTGTAATTATTTCTTCTTATTTCTTAAACGATTCCGCCAATGCAATCATCTTCAGTGCAGTAGCAGCAGATTCTGCACCCTTATTTCCGTGCTTTCCACCTGTTCTTTCATCGGCCTGCTCCTGGTTGTTTACCGTTAATACTCCAAAAATTGTGGGAACGGGAAGAGAAAGATTCAAATGCAAAATACCTTCCGTTGCAGCATGGCATACATATTCAAAATGTGGCGTATCACCTTTCAACACACAACCCAATGCAATGAATGCACAGGGTTTGTCGCATTTATACTTATGCTTATCCCAGTAATTTTTTATACCAAAGACAAGCTCAAATGCACCGGGTACGGTAATGATCTTATGATGAACGCCGTGTTTTTTCAAAACGGCTACACAACCAGCTTCCAGGAGATCAACAATGAGTGCGTTCCATTCGGTACGCACAATAATAACACAGGCATCCTCTGCTAACCGGATGCCTGTTGTATCAATAATTTCGGATGAACTTAGTGCCATAATATTTGAAACCTGATCACCTACCTGTTTAAAAATTTATTCAAACACGCCTAAACGTGCAAGGTGTTTTTCTATATCACCGCCTGTTACTGCGGTATTGGTAGGAAATTTTTCTTTTACTTGTTTATACAGTTCGATCGCTTCTTTATTCTTACCCATTGCATCGGCATAAGCAGCCGCTAATAACAAGGCAGCAGGAGTTACCGATTCATCTTTTGAATTAACTGTTGCAGCTTTTTTATAATAGCTCAATGCTTCATCAATATTCTTTTTTTCTGCATACGCATGGCCAAGCATGATATAAGCTTTGCTTTGTACCTGGTCTGCACCATTGCCATCAAATTCTTTAAGGTATTTAATGGCTTTATCAAACTCTTTTATTTGCAAATAAGAAGCGCCCGCAATATATTTTGCACGATTGCCCGAAGCTGTTCCACCATATTGGCTGATAACTTTTAATATCCCGGTAATTTGAGTACCGTTGTTATTTCCACCGTTCAATACAAGGCTAACAGAATCCTTATTAAAACTGGCAGAAGCCATTTTATCAAATAAATTCTCTGCCGGAAATATCATTTCACTGGCTTTTTTTTCTTTGGGCAATACAATAAAGTTCTTGTAAGCATACCAGCCGCCGATCAGGAGGATGATCGCTGAACCCACATAAATGATAGGCTTGCTGAATTTATCCCAAAAACCTCTTGCTCTTGTTACTACATCTGGTTGTACCGCTGTTGCAGTTGCTGTAGTTGTTACGTTCTTCTCTGCCATTTTGAATGCTCACCTTCGTTCCGGAAAGGAAACCAGGTTTTTTTTAATTATGAAAATTTGTTTTACTAATGTTATTATCGTTTAAAACGTTTAATATCGTTTAAGTCGTTTATCGTTTAAAAAACCTTAAACAATTTAAACCTTAAACGTATTCAACGTTTCCTAATCCACAATAAACGGATACCCTTCCTCTACATACACATCCTTCAACAATTCATTGTCATCCGGCCACGGGCTTTCTTCTGCAAATTTTACCGATTCTTCCACTTCATTCTTTACCCTTTCATGAATTGTTTCTATATCGGCATCGCTCACTTTATGTTGATCTTTTAAAACTTTCAATACATGTTCTATCGGGTCTTTTTCCTTGTATTCTTCCAGTTCTTCTTTGGTCCTGTATTTCTGAGGATCACTCATACTATGACCTTTATAGCGATAAGTTTTTATTTCCAATAAAGTCGGACCGCTTTTTTCCCTTGCTCTGTTTACAGCCCTGAGTACAGCATTGTGAACATCTTCGGGGCTCATGCCATCCACACTGTCGGCAGGCATTTCATACGCATCGGCCAATTTATATATATCCAATGTTTTGCTGGTACGTGCCACCGATGTACCCATTGCGTATTGATTATTTTCACAAATGAAAACCACCGGAAGATCCCAAAGCATGGCCATGTTAAATGTTTCGTGGAGCATTCCCTGCCTGGCAGCCCCATCTCCAAAAAAGCAAAGCACAACATTTTTTGTACCACGATACCTTTCTGCAAAAGCAAGTCCGGCACCGGTACCTATCTGTGCACCTACAATCCCGTGCCCGCCAAAGAAATTTTCTTTCAATCCAAAAAAGTGCATGCTCCCACCCTTTCCTTTGCTGCAACCCGTGGCTTTTCCATATAATTCA
>JANNBU010000310.1:0-3038 GCA_031385805.1 Ferruginibacter sp. | reverse complement strand
AAGAGTATATTAATTTTATGTTCATTAAAATAATCATCAACAGCTTTTTTACAACCTTTCCAATGGCCGTAGTCATCAATAATAATTATTCCATCAGTTTCCAGCCTGGGAAATAAATGGAATAATTATTATTGATGACTACGGCCATTGGAAAGGTTGTAAAAAAGCTGTTGATGATTATTTTAATGAACATAAAATTAATATACTCTTAAACAGGGTAGATTATACCTGTAGAGTTGGCATAAAAACTTCTTCAAATTAACGACTGAAGATCAAATATCTCCTGTCGGATCCCATTTAAATAAAATTTCGTTTCTTTAATATCCAGCGTCACGTTACAGGAGTATGATTTCCTGTTGCGAGAGCGCTGAAAGCATTGGTTTAATCGAAAGAATTCCTTGCAGCTTGCTGCGGGGTGGCTGTTTGTATTTGTGCGTTGGCTGAATTTTGTATTCGATACCTCGGCAGCTTGCTGCGGGGTTGTTCATTTCGGTAATCTTAAAATAATTATTTTGGATTTTTTGACAGATAAGGTTTTTATACGTTTTGTAGTTAAATTCCTCCTGGTATTTGCTATTTGTTATTATGGAACTTTGGCAATAATTGGTTTAACAGTTCCGGGTGGGTATTATAATTCATTTATTGATCATTATATGGATTATGTTAGCTGGATAAGAAATTCCCTGCTATATGGTTCAAAAGCAGCATTGACCGTTTTTGGGTTTGATACATATGTTGTGGGGGATCATAATTTGCGGGTAGTAAACGGCAGGGGTATACGCATTGAGTATGTATGTGTGGGTTACGGTGTAATGAGTTTCTGGATAGCATTTGTAATTGCATCCGCTGCAAGTTTTAAAAAGAAGGTAATATGGGGTATTGGCGGGTGGTTTTTTATATGGTTGCTCAATATTACCCGGTTAAGCCTGTTGCTGGCGGCCATCAATAAAGGATGGCCTATGCCACTTGGTCTGGATCATCATACCTGGTTCAATATTTTTGCCTATTTATCTATTTTTACTTTTATGTTCCTTTTCAACCGCAGTAATACTAAAATTGCGGATACAGTGGCAGAAAAAAAATGATTTTATGTCAACAGACCTGTCTGTATATAATAATAGTTGGTATAAACCCGGATCACTGGTAAAGCGATTATGCTGGTATTGGGTGAATACCATTTTTTTTAAGTCGGGTATATTCCCTTTTTACGGGCTAAAAAGATCATTGCTAAAATTATTTGGTGCAAAAATTGGTAAGGGTGTTGTCATAAAACCTTTTGTGAATATTAAATATCCCTGGTTGCTTGAATTGGGCAATCATATCTGGATCGGTGAACACGTATGGATAGATAACCTGGGAAAAGTGATCATTGGAAATCATGTATGTCTTTCCCAGGGCGCATTTCTGTTAACCGGTAATCATGATTTTACAAAAAAGACTTTTGATCTGATCGTTAAACCAATAACCCTCGAAGAAGGGGTATGGGTAGGCGCTAATGCAGTGGTTTGTCCCGGCGTTGTTTGCAGCTCACATTCATTGCTAACAGTGGGTTCTGTTGCAACTTCAAACCTCGACGGATATGGAATATATTCGGGCAACCCTGCAGTGAAAATCAAGGACAGGTTTTTTGAACCATAACTTTATGTTATTTTGCATTCCCATCCGGATGTTAAATCATCTTATAAATGGGTATTTAATAACATGAAAGTCTCCATTGTAACGGTAACATATAATTCGGGTAAATACCTGGAAGACTGTATCAAGTCCGTTATTAAACAAAACTATCCTGATATTGAGCACATTATTGTTGATGGCAAATCAACAGATAATACAATTGGGATCATAAAAAAATATGAATCCAATATTGCCAAATGGATATCTGAAACAGACCGGGGTATCTATGATGCGATCAATAAGGGAATTGTAATGGCAACCGGCGATATTGTTGGCCTTATCAACAGCGACGATATCCTGGTTGATGAAGATGTGATTGAATGTATCGTTAAAGCATTTGAAGAAAATAATGTAGATACTGTTTACGGCGATCTTGAATATGTTTCTGCCAGCGATACCAATAAAATAATGAGGATATGGAAAGGGAGGCCTTTTAAAAGAGAACGTTTCCGGTATGGGTGGATGCCTGCCCACCCAACGTTTTATATAAAAAAACCGCTGGTAGAAAAATATGGTTACTACGAAAACCACTATTTTACTGCTGCAGATTATGAGTTTATGGCACGATACCTTTATAAAAACAGGGTATCAGCATTTTACCTGCCCAAGCTGATCGTAAAAATGAGGATGGGCGGGCAAAGTAACCAAACGATTTATAAACGTTTAAGGGCCAACCGAAGGGACTACCTGGCCATGAAAAAAAACAACATTCCTTTTGCTTTCTTTGTTTCAATTTTAAAACCACTGATCAAAGTACAGCAGTTTTTTAAGAAATAAGCATGAGAACCGGCATCTCCAGCCGTATGTTCTTGCAAGAATCTGTAACTTTATCGAATGTTCTCCCTCTTTAAAAAAAAGCAGCCGACCGATTCAGGGAATAATTATTTTCCAATTACCACTGATATTCATTCGCATATTTTACCGGGTATTGATGATGGGGCGCCTGATATAGATACTTCTATCATATTGATCGAGGGTTTGATAGAACTTGGTATAAAAAAATCTGTTGCAACACCGCATATCATTAGTGATATGTACCGCAATAATGCAGATACCATCAATGCCGCATTAACTGTGTTGAAAAAAGAATTGGTAAAACGAAAGATCAGCTTTGAAGTTTCTGCTGCAGCTGAATATATGATGGATGCCTATTTCTTTGAATTATTACAACGCAAAGAAAAGTTGCTTACGATCAGCGATAATATAGTGCTTACCGAATTTTCTTATGCAACCATGCCCAATAGCCCCGAGCAAATGTCTTTTGCGATCATTACGGAAGGATACATTCCCATATTGGCACACCCCGAACGCTATCACTATTATTACAATAATTATCAAATGTATCACCACCTGAAAGACCTCGG
>JANNBU010000139.1:0-4273 GCA_031385805.1 Ferruginibacter sp. | reverse complement strand
AAAAAAGGAGGCCTGCCCTAAAAAGAGCTGGCCGTTGCTAACCTATGAAAAACACCTGCTGCAAAATTATATTAAATAATTTCATATGCAAGTATTATTATTTTTATTTTCCAAGTATACAACGGCTGGCGTGTAACCCTTTAGGTTGATGCAATAAAAAAGGCCCCTTCCGGTTAAGAAGGGGCCTTTTGCTCACATGTATTTATAAAATGTAATGTGTGTTATTAGTTGTTTCTCCTCATTGGGCGCTGGTTTCTGTTGTTTTGTTGCCTCATATTTCGCAGTCTGTCAACCAGTTTTCTCCTGAATTCTTTGTCAAGCCTGAAAAAATTATCAACACGGCTGCCGCCACCCAGGATCTTTGAGAACCTTTCCTGGTAATTTTTTTTGATGTCAAGCACCCTTTGCTCTCTTTGTAATTCCGGCAAATTAAGGTCAACCGCTTTTAAGTCGGAATCAAACTGTTTGTGCAGGGGCCAGAATTTTTCAGCTTCAGTTGCATTCAAATTCAATTCCTGAGTTATATAGGCAACATACAAAGCCTGTATCTTTTGTTGTTTTTTTTCCGGGCTGGGTTCTTCCTCCTGCGCATAGGCAAAAGAAAAACTTCCGGTAAGAATGGTTATAAAAAGTAAAATATGTTTCATGCCTTTTAAATTAATTGTTTGTTGATTCACTTGCCTTCAATTCGTTTAATAAATTATCCAGCGTTTTATCATCGGTTAAATAATCTACCTGGTCAGGCAGGTTCTTGTCATCAGCTACAGATGCCACCAATGCTGCATTTACGTCCTGTCCGTCTTTTTGAAGATAGCTTACAATATCAGCATCCGTTACGGTTGAAAGTGCTTCATCAAAATTGAAAGCCATTTCAGGATTTGATTGTATTGATCCGTTTTTTTCATTTTTATCAAAAACAGAAATAACACTCAACCCCATGATTCCTGTTATAACTGCTGCAGCTGCATACCTGAAAAAAGAAGAACGTTTTTCCATTACAACAACTTTAGCAGGTTGTGGTAACTTATTTACAATATCAGTTGAAAGGCCTGCAAAATATCCAGAGGGAACACGATATACATTTATGCCCTTAATACTGGCAAGCAGGGAAGATTCTTCATCTGAACCAGCTTTTATCCTACCCAGGATTGTATCCGCCAACCCATCAAAATAACCGGCAGGAACCGTACTTATATCTGTTAAGGCTGTGGTTTGTTCCTTAATTCCCAGTAAAATATCGTGAGAAAGCACTTCAAAATAGCCCATTGGTACCGTATAAACATTTTCATTGGAAATGCCTGCCAGTATGGAATTTAGCTCTTTCAGCTCATTTTGTATGGTATCATTGCTGTGCATCGGCAGATATGACTTATTTACAGTGAGATAGTTTAACGGTTAAGTATATATTCTTCTATTTTTTTTACGGCATGGTGATAACTGGCTTTCAGGGCACCTTCGCTGGTCTCGAGCACCCTGCTCATTTCTTCGTAAGGCATTTCGTCATAATAGCGCAAATTGAATACAGCCCGTTGTTTTTCAGGGAGTTTTTGAATGGCCAATTGTAATTTCCATTCTATTTTATTGGCATCAAAGTGCTCATCTGCCTTTATCCTGTTGCTGAGTGGATTATCATCCTCACTTAAAGAAATAGCACTGCGTTTTTTTTGCTGCTGTAGAAATGTAAGGCTCTCATTGGTTGCAATACGATAAAGCCAGGTATACAACTGGCTGTCTTCCCTGAAATTCTCCAGGCTTTTCCATACTTTGATGAACATATTCTGCAATACGTCATTGGCATCTTCATGCTCAACCACCATACGGCGGATATGCCAATATAATTTTTCCTGGTATTTTTTTATAATACGGGTAAATGCAGCTTCTTTGGTTGCTTCATTTCTGAATTGAGACAGCAGTTCTTTATCATCCAGTTGTTCGGCCATACATTGATTAAGTGTACCAAAATTAAAAAGACCAACCGTAAGATTGGTTTTAATTTAAAAAGTTTAAAAAGAAATTAGCAGTTACTTTTTTCTTGCCATCACTTTATCTGCCGCCGCTACGATATGATCCGCATCCAACCCATATTTCACCAACAGGTCCTTTGGTTTTCCGCTTTCGCCAAAAGTATCATTGGTGCCAATATATTCAATGGGCACGGGCCAGTTCTTTGCGGCTACCTGCGCAATACTGTCGCCCAATCCACCAATAATATTATGTTCTTCTGCTGTTACGGCACAGCCAGTTTTTTTGATGGATGCCAATACAGCTTCCGTATCCAACGGCTTAATGGTATGAATATTTATTATTTCAACGCTGATACCTTTTGCTTCTAATATTTTTCCTGCTTCAATGGCTGTCCATACCAGGTGTCCGCATGCGAAGATCGAAATGTCTTTTCCTTCAGAAATTTTATGTGCTTTACCGATCACAAAATCTGCTTCGTTTGTAAATATGGGCCAAACAGGGCGGCCAAAACGAAGATAAACGGGGCCTTCATGTTTTGCAATTGCTTTTGTAGCAGCTTTAGTTTGGTTATAATCTGCCGGAACAATTACGGTCATGCCCGGTAACATTTTCATCATACCAATGTCTTCTAATATCTGGTGCGTGGCACCGTCTTCACCAAGTGTAAGCCCTGCATGTGAAGCACAGATCTTTACATTCTTACCACTGTAAGCAATGCTCTGCCTTATCTGGTCATAAACACGGCCGGTACTGAAGTTTGCAAAAGTTGTAGTAAAAGGGATTTTGCCACCAATCGTTAATCCTGCTGCGATGCCCATCATATTGGCTTCCGCAATACCACATTGAATAAACCTTTCCGGAAATTCTTTAATAAAGCCATTCAATTTCAAAGACCCGGCAAGATCGGCTGTGAGTGCAACTATATTTTTATTTTCCCTGGCGGCTTCCAATATTCCGTCTCCAAAACCACTCCTGGTGTCTTTATTACCTGTTACCTCAATATCTTTAAGCATATACTATATCTGTTATTAAAGCAGCAAAAGTAAAAGAAAGATTTCATTAGGGCAAGGTTAAATCAAAAAGTTGCCCAACGAGAAACAAGAAACGAGAAACGGTTCTCCTAATTCAAACTGATCTGCGGCCCGTTAAACAACGTTTCATCTGCTTTTAATTTAAGTTCCCAATTCCAGGCAGTAGCCATCATATCATTGAGGTCGTATTGGAGTTTCCATCCCAGCACTTTGGTTGCTTTTTCATTGTTTGCAAAAATGGCAATCACATCACCCGGCCTCCGCGGACCGATCACATAATTCAATTTTTGACTACTAACTTTTTCAAAAGTTTTTATTACTTCCAATACACTATATCCATTACCACTTCCAAGATTAAAAACATCGCAGTTGCTTTCGTTTTTTTCATTTATAAGATAATTAAGTGCCAGGGTATGTGCATGTGCTATATCTGATACATGGATATAATCTCTCACACAACTTCCATCAATAGTTGGATAATCATTGCCATGTACTTTCATTTGCGACAATTTACCAATAGCTGTTTGTGTGATGGCCGGCACCAGGTTTGAAGGTTGTCCTAAAGGAATCTCTCCTATATGATTTGACGGATGTGCACCAACAGGATTAAAATACCGGAGCAAAACAGCCTGCATATCATTGCTGAGAGCGGTTTGTTGTACGATCTGTTCTCCCATTTGTTTTGTAAACCCATAAGCAGATTCTGCTTTTTGTAATAAACTGGTTTCTGTTACCGGAATTTCAACCGGGTTTCCATAAACGGTACAGGAAGAAGAAAAAACAAAATGAGGAACATTGAATTCCGAAGCGCAGCGTAAAATATTTATCAGGGAATTCAAATTGTTCTCAAAGTACAACAATGGATTTTCAACGGATTCGCCTACTGATTTGTATGCAGCAAAATGTATGATCCCGGCTATATCAGGATTTTCCTGGAAGATGGCATGGGTATCATCAAAAATGCAAAGGTCAACAGTGTAATTCTTTACTTTGGTTCCGGTTATTTTTTCAACACCCTCCAGTATATTGGCCTTGCTCCTGCTGTTATTATCCGCAGAAATTACATTAAATCCATTTTGAAGCAGGTCTACTATCGTATGAGAACCTATATAACCACAACCTCCGGTAACCAATATCTTTTTCATTTTTGAAAGGTAATTTTTTTTTGCTATGGAGAGAAAAGAAAATGGGAGAGAAGAAAAATACAGCTGTTATATGAACCATTTCAGGATAAAATAAAAAATTGCAGCAAGCAAAGCGCTAACCGGGATGGTTAG
>JANNBU010000136.1:0-3916 GCA_031385805.1 Ferruginibacter sp. | reverse complement strand
TTATTTTAGATTTTGGTAACACTGTTTTTGGTTTTTCCACTTTAAGTGTGCCGGCTAATTTTACCGCTTCATAAGCATTAACAATGCCACCTGTTTTAGAAATTTCATTCAGATTAACTTTCTCCTCAGTACCAGGGATATTTACTTTTTCTGCAGGAACTGTAGCAGATTTTTCTATAACAAATTTTAATTGTTGCGGGGTAAGGTTCGGATAATGTTCCAGCAACAAAGCAGCAATACCCGCAACCACAGGGCATGCCATACTTGTGCCGCTTGCATTGCCATAAGTATTTCCACCGGGGATGGTAGAATATATTCCTACACCGGGTGCAAAAACATCTACTTCAGATTTTCCATAATTACTGAAACTTGCAGTAAGCCCGCCGTTATTCATATTGCCGCTGGCGCCAACAGTTATGATATTGGTTGCCCTGCCTTTTCCATCAATGTAAATTGGATTAGGAAAATTATCTGCCGTATCAACATTTTTTGCATCATTGCCTGCTGCGTGAACGAGCAAAACACCTTTGCTTTCTGCATACCTGAATGCGTCATCTACCCAGTTTTTTTCAGGTGAAAAATCTTTACCAAAACTCATGCTGATGATCCTTGCACCATTGTTAACTGCATAACGGATGGCAAGAGCAATATCTTTATCATGCTCATCACCATCGGGTACAGCACGAAGCATCATGATGCGTACATTATCAGCAACCCCATTCATGCCTTTGTTATTATTCCTGGCAGCTGCAATGATACCTGCGCAATGAGTACCATGAAATGGAGTAGATGCCATGATATCATTGTTGCCATAATTGCGGTCGTTGATATTTGATTCATCATCACCAACAATTTCTTTGCGGTATGGTTTAGGCGGATTCTTTCTTGCTTCATCTTTTTTCTCTTCACCGGAAATGTAGCCATTCAATCCATCCATGAATTCTTTATTGGTTTGATCCATTGCTTCGTTGCCTTTCATTAATGAGAGTAAAGTAGCTTTTGCCTTTGTATCATCCGTATTCCCTGGTTTGAATGCATCCAGGTCGTTGCCTGTATAAGTTTCTTTACCCAATGCGATCTTTAACAGGCTGTCGCTTTTAGTAAGGTTGCTTTGGATGCGTTTCAGCATCACCAATTGAGCTTCATTCCCTTTACCATCGCCAATTGTTTTTAACTGTGCTTTTTTGAAAGTGTTATACTCAATTTTATCAGCATCATTCAAACTGGCATCATCAATATTTTTACCATCCCATTTAGCTTTTAAAGCATAATAAACCCTGGCTGCTTCATAGCTGTCTTCTTTTACATTGCGGCCATCTTTGCCACCTATAAAATTCCAGCCGTGTACATCATCTATGTAACCATTCTTATCGTCATCAATGCCATTGCCGGGAATTTCTTTGGGGTTTGTCCACATTACCGGCTTAAGGTCTTCGTGTAGTGTATCTATACCACTATCTATAACGGCAACAATAATGCGGTTACTTTTCAGTTTTTTCGATTTGATAAGTTCATAAGCTTTATCAAGGCTTATCCCGTTGTAACCGGTAGCAGTAGCATCCAGTTGGTACCAATCATTGGGAACTTTTACTTTTTCCTTTTTTTCAACATCATCCTGTGCATAAGCAGTTCCGCCAAGAAGCAGGGCTGCTAAAAAAAATTTTGAAATTTTATTCATCGTTATTTTTTATTTGTATCTGCGAAAATAATAATATTCAGTAAACATTACCGAACCGTTCATAACTATTGGCTAAATTTTAGAGATCAAATTTTATTCCCTGTGCCAAAGGCAGTTTATCGGTATAATTGATGGTATTTGTCTGCCTACGCATATAAACTTTCCAGGCGTCACTACCACTTTCACGGCCGCCTCCTGTTTCTTTTTCACCGCCGAATGCGCCGCCTATCTCTGCACCGGAAGTTCCGATATTTACATTGGCAATACCACAATCGCTTCCGGCCTGTGATAAGAATCGTTCTGCTTCCCGGAGGTTATTTGTCATAATAGAAGAAGACAGGCCCTGCGGCACACCATTTTGCATGGCAATGGCTTCATCCATTGTTTTGAATTTCATCAGGTATAAAATGGGAGCAAATGTTTCATGCTGAACGATGGCGAAATTATTTTTTGCTTCAGCAATGCAAGGCTTAACATAGCAACCGCTTTCATAACCTTTTCCTTTAAGCAAGCCACCTTCAACAATGAATTTTCCTCCTTCGGTTTTACATTTTTCAATAGCGTCGAGGTACATGTTAACTGCATCTTTATCTATCAACGGTCCCACATGATTCTTTTCATTCAACGGATCGCCTATCTTCAATTGTTTGTATGCATTTACCAGGCTATCCTTAAATTTATTGTAGATCTTTTCATGAATGATGAGCCTTCTTGTAGAAGTGCAACGCTGGCCGGCAGTACCAACAGCGCCAAATGCAGCGGCGATCAATGCTATATTAAGGTCTGCTTCTTTTGAAATAATGATGGCATTGTTTCCGCCAAGTTCCAATAAACTTCTGCCAAGCCTTTGCCCAACTGCAGCACTTACTGCTTTGCCCATCCTGGTGCTTCCTGTTGCAGACAACAATGGGATCCTTGTATCATTGCTCATCCATTCGCCCACATCCCTGCCACCAACAATTAAGCAACTAACGCCTTCGGGTACATTATTTTTTTTGAAAACTGTTTGAATGATCTTTTGACAGGCAACACCGCAAAGTGGTGTTTTTTCACTTGGTTTCCAGATAGCAACATCGCCGCAAACCCATGCCAGCATACTGTTCCAACTCCATACTGCCACAGGGAAATTAAAAGCTGAAATGATACCAACCAAACCAAGCGGGTGGTATTGCTCATACATGCGGTGGCCGGGGCGTTCGCTGTGCATGGTCAATCCGTGTAGCTGGCGGGAAAGTCCTACTGCAAAGTCACAGATATCTATCATTTCCTGAACTTCGCCCATGCCTTCCTGTAAGCTCTTGCCCATTTCATAGCTTACCAATTTGCCAAGCGCATTTTTATTTGTTCTCAATGCTTCGCCAACCTGGCGTACAATTTCCCCGCGTTTTGGTGCGGGCCAGTTGCGCCATTCAACATAAGCCTGCTCTGCTTTTTTAATAACGGCATCATAAGAACTTCTGTCGGCACCTGTAACAGAACCAATAATTTTTCCATCTACCGGTGAATAAGAAGTTATTTTTTCACCTTTGCTTTTCAACCAATTAGATCCCGTAGAAACACCGGGGTTTTGAAGGTTTATATTCAATGCTTTTAAAAAATCCATCTTTAATGTAGGTTTAATTTTTTCGATAATTGGGCTGCAAGTTACCGAATTGGAGGGAAAATAGGTGAAGGATGCGGGATACAGGATACAAGATACCAGATACAGGTTTTTAACATTTCAAGAATCCTCAATTTCTCTCGCTTTTATTGATATTTTTAAATTGTACCTGTAACATCTTTTTTATTTTTTACACGGTATGTTACAACTACTGTAACATTTTTTCTATTTTTTGTACGGGATGTTACAACTGTTGTAACATTTTTTCTTTTTTTTGTACGGAATGTTACAGTTTTGACCTAAATAAATTGCAGGAAGATTAAAAAAAGTTAAAGAGAGGATTTTCGCCACCGCCTGCTGTTATCACCAGGGGTATTCGTAAGATGGCTTTCCATTAACCCCAGTCTTAAGACTGGGGTTAATGGCTGATATTAGTATTGTTCCTTCTCATTGGGAAAATCACAGCTCTTCACATCTTTGATATAATGTTGAACAGCTGTCGTTATCTGTTCATCGAGGTTCAGATATTGCCTTAAAAATCTTGGTTTGAATTCAGTGTTGATGCCCAGCATATCATGCATTACCAAAACCTGCCCGTCGCAATTGCCACCTGCACCAATGCCAATGGTGGGTATGTG
>JANNBU010000219.1:0-8750 GCA_031385805.1 Ferruginibacter sp. | reverse complement strand
CCTGCACTGGCTGCAGGTAATTGCGTGATCGCAAAACCATCGGAAGTAACACCTGTCACCGCTTTTCTTTTGGGAAAAATATGCAAAGAAGCAGGCTTGCCTGACGGTGTATTGAATATTGTACATGGCACCGGACCAAATTGTGGTGAAGCGATTGTAAAACATCGTGACATAAAAGTGATTTCTTTTACAGGAAGTACAAGAGCGGGTGAACATATTGCTTCTGTTGCTGCACCTATGTTCAAAAAATTATCATTGGAACTTGGCGGGAAAAATCCCAATATTATTTTTGCAGATTGTGATTGGGAAAAGATGATGCAGACAAGTATCCGTTCCTCTTTCAGCAACCAGGGACAAATTTGTTTGTGCGGTAGCAGGATTTTGATCGAATCATCTGTGTATGAAAAATTTAAAAAAGAATTTGTTGAGCGAACAAAAAAATTAACTGTTGGCGATCCATTGGAGGACAAATCAAAACAAGGATCTATTGTAAGCAAACTGCATTTTGATAAAGTGATGAACTGTATTGAAATTGCCAAACAGGAAGGTGGGAAGATCTTATGTGGCGGCAATGCAGTTAAACCAACCGGAAGATGCAGCAATGGATATTTTATTGAACCAACCGTAATTGAAGGTTTGGGGCCAAATTGCAAAACAAATAAAGAAGAGATCTTTGGGCCGGTGGTTACACTTCAGCCATTCAATACATTAGAAGAAGCACTGGAACTTGCGAATGCAACAAGTTACGGATTGGCTTGTACTATCTGGACACAGGATATTTCAAAAGCAAATATTGTTGCAGCAAAAATTGAAAGTGGAATTGTTTGGATAAATTGCTGGCTGCATCGTGATCTGCGTACTCCTTTTGGCGGTGTAAAGAACAGTGGTGTTGGAAGAGAAGGTGGTTGGGAAGCGTTGAAATTTTTTACAGAGGCAAAGAATGTTTGTATACAATTCTAAAAACGTTTCTGGTTTCTTGTTTCTCGTTATTTCGTTCAGCGTTTTATTATAATTTTATTATTAATTAACTTATGGCTACAATAAAAAACTTTACAGATTTGGAAGTTTGGCAATTAGCCAATGAATTAGAGAAAAAAATCTATCAACAGCTAAATACAGGTCTGCTTTCAAAAGATTTAGCGCTTAAAGATCAGATGAACAGATCTTCTGGATCTATTACGGATAATATTGCTGAAGGTTTTGGAAGAGGTGGCAGGCTCGAGTTTATTCAATTTCTGAGCGTGGCCAGAGCATCAGCATCTGAATTACAATCTCAGTTGATACGATGTCTAAATAGAAACTATATCAGCAAAGATATTTATGATGAGCTATATGAATTGGCTGATAAAACAGGGAAAAAAATTGGCGCTTTTATAAAATATTTAAATGAATCAGATAAAAGTGGAACTAAGTTTAAAAACAGGGTTTCAACAAACGAGAAACAAGAAACGAGAAACGAAACTAACGAGAAACGAGAAACAAGAAACGGAATTAACGAAAAGCAAGAAACGAGAAACGAAACTATTAATACAACAAGTGCAGCGAAGCCTTTAGGAGCTTACCCACATGCCAGGCGGGTTGGAGATTTATTATTTCTTTCAGGCATTGGTTCAAGAAGTGCAAAAGATAATTCGATCCCGGGTTTACAGCTTGATGATAAAGGTAATATTGTAAAATATGATATTGAAGCCGAATGTCATTCTGTATTCGCCAATGTAAAAGCCGTACTGGAAGCCAGTGGCAGTAGCTGGGATCAAATCGTTGATGTAACCGTTTTTCTTACCAACATGAAAGTGGATTTTCCCATTTACAATAAAGTTTATGGAGATTATTTTAAAGATGTGAATGCATGCAGGACAACTGTTGAAGTAAAAAGTTTACCAACCCCAATTGCAATTGAATTAAAAGTGATCGCAATGATCTAATAAGAATGTTATGAAATTTGAGAACAATATAGACTTCGCAAAATATTTAGACAGTAAAGATGAATTGAAACATTTTCGGGAAAAGTTTTATATACCGATGATCAATGGTAAAGAGAGTATTTACTTTACCGGCAATTCATTAGGCTTACAGCCAAAGACAACACAGGAACACGTTTTAAATGAACTGGAAGACTGGGCAAACTATGGCGTTGAAGGACATTTTCATGCAAAGAACCCCTGGGTAAGTTATCATGAAATGTTTTCTCCATTACTGTCGGAAATTGTTGGCGGGTTACCGGAAGAAATTGTAGCCATGAACCAATTAACGGTAAACCTGCATCTTTTGATGATGAGTTTTTACCAGCCAACAAAAGAGCGTTACAAAATTATATGCGAAGCAAAAGCGTTTCCTTCGGATCAATATGCGCTGGCGTCGCAGGCCCAATTGCATGGTTTAGATCCGGCAAAAACCATCATTGAAATTTTACCAAAAGAAGGAGAATATAATATCCGCACAGAAGACATCCTTACTGCCATTAAAGAACATGGAAAAGAAACAGCAGTTGTTATGTTTGGTGGCGTAAATTATTACAGTGGACAGTTATTTGATATGCAGTCAATAACAAAAGCCGCACATGAAGCAGGCGCTTGTTGCGGATTTGACCTGGCACATGCTGCGGGAAATGTATCCATAAAACTACATGACTGGAATGTTGATTTTGCCTGCTGGTGCTCGTATAAATACCTGAATAGTGGTCCTGGTGGCGTTGCCGGGGCATTCATTCATCAAAAACATATCAGTAATAAAAAACTACTACGCCTTGCCGGTTGGTGGGGACAGGATAAAGCAAACCGCTTTAAAATGGAAAAAGATTTCGATCCCATTCCTACCGCAGAAGGCTGGCAACTGAGCAATGCCCCGGTATTGAGTATGGCAGCACACAAAGCTTCTTTGGATGTTTTTCATGAAGCAGGAATGGATAATTTAATTGCTAAAGGACAACAACTGAGCAATTACCTGTTATTCATATTAGATGAGATCAATGAGACCGCACATGAAAATATCATTGAGATCATTACCCCGAGAAATGAGCATGAAAAAGGCTGCCAGGTTTCTATGCTGATGTTGAAAAATGGAAAAAATATTTTTGAAGCATTAAAAAAAGAAGGGGTTATTGCAGATTGGCGGGAACCTAATGTAATACGTATTGCTCCCGTACCGCTTTACAATAGTTTTGAAGATATTTATAAGTTTGGCGAGGTCATTTCAAAAATGATCGCTAATTAAGGTTTACACCTTTCAAAAAAGGTGTAAACTTCAATTAGAAAAATTTAATTTTAAAAAACATGAGTAAAAAAGATATAACCATCATCGGTGCAGGCCTTGTAGGTTCTTTGTTATCCATCTACCTGGCCAAACGTGGCAATAAAGTTTCCATCTATGAACGCCGGTCCGATATGAGAAAAGAAACCATGATTGCAGGGCGGTCTATAAATCTTGCATTAAGTGACCGTGGTATCAGGGCTTTGGAAGAAGTTGGGATCATGGATGAAATAAGAAAAATTGCGATCCCAATGAACGGAAGGCAAATGCACAGCATTGATGGAAGTAATCCATACCAGGCTTATGGAAAGGAAGGACAGTATATAAATTCTGTTTCCAGGGGAGAATTGAATAAGAAACTGATGGACCTTGCAGAAGAAAATGGCGTGGAAATTTTCTTTAACCAAAAGTGTAATAGCATTGATTTTAAAAAGAATGAAATAACCTTCGAAGACAATAACTCGCAACTCGTAACACGCAACCCTGATCTGATCTTCGGCAGCGATGGCGCCTACTCCGCAGCAAGACTCACCCATCAATTACAACACGATCGTTTTCAATACGATCAATACTATATAGATTTTGGTTACAAAGAATTGAATATCCCTGCGGGAGAAAACGAAACATTTTTATTGGAGAAAAATGCCTTGCATATCTGGCCAAGGGGGAATTATATGCTGATCGCTTTACCAAATATTGATGGAAGCTTTACCTGTACATTATTTTTTCCTTTCGAAGGTGACCCATCATTTAAATCACTTGATACAAAAGAAAAAGTTCGATCATTCTTTGATACAACATTTTCAGATGCCTCTACATTAATGCCAACATTAGAAGATGATTTTTTCAACAACCCTACATCATCATTGATAACGGTAAAATGTTTTCCCTGGATAAGGGAAGATAAATTTGCCCTGATCGGCGATGCTGCTCATGCCATTGTTCCGTTCTTCGGACAAGGAATGAATTGCGGTTTTGAAGATTGTTCTGTGTTAAACGGCCTTATTGATAAGCACCAGGAAAACTGGGAAGCGATCTTATCCGAATATCAAACCCTTCGTAAACCAGATGCAGATGCTATTGCTACCCTTGCGCTGAATAATTTTGTGGAAATGAGGGATAAGGTTGGCGATCCTACATTTTTATTACAGAAAAAAATTGAAGCAAAGTTCAGTGCAAAATACCCCGGCAAATGGTTGCCTGCTTATGCACAGGTAACATTCAGTCCGGATATAAGATATAGTGACGCATTGAAAAATGGGACGAGGCAGGAAGCCATTATGCAAAAAGTGATGGCTTTTCCGGGTATTGAAGATAAATGGCAGAGTGAAGAGATAGAGAAAATGATACTTAACCTCATCCCTATCCCCCGCCTGAATGACACAGTCGGGCAGGCTTCTCCTAAAGGAGAAGGGTAATTGCGAAGATTGTGGAGAAAAAACCTCATCCCTACCCCTTCTCCTGAAGGAGAAGGGCAATAGGGAAGATAGATGGAGAAGACCGATTATATATTGGCAATAGATTCAACAGTTCAATAATGATATGCGGCACAAGGGAGCCCCGCAGTGGCGGGGACGATGTTGAGAAATGAATAAATGCCCGTTCAAAAATAAATTATGTACAAACTACCATATTTTCAGGAAGAAGACCAGGAGAAAGTAATTGCTTTTATGAAAGAAAATGCATTTGCCATTGTTACTGGTTTCGGGGAAGGATACCCGGTGGCTTCACATTTACCATTGAATTTTGAAACGAGAGGTGAAAAAATATTTCTTACAGGGCACCTGATGAAGAATACTGATCATCATAAAGCTTTTGAAAAAAATGCAAATGTATTGGTAGTGTTTAATGGCCCGCATTGTTTTGTAACTGCTGATTGGTACAATAATTCAACTGTTGGAAGTACCTGGAATTATATTACCGTACATGCAAAAGGTGAAATAAGATTCACGGATGAAGCAGGAACCTTGAAAGCAATTAATGCCATTACCAATAAATATGTAGGGACAGGAACTGCTGGTTCATTTGATAAATTACCACAGGAATATATCGACCGGATGATAAAAGCAATCGTAGGATTTGAAATTGAAGTGACCAGTTTTGACAATGTTTTTAAATTAAGCCAGAATCATGACGAAGCAGACAGGAAAAATATCATAAAACATCTGAAGCAAAGAGGTGATGGACAATCAATGGCAATTGCGGAAGAAATGGAGAAGAGAATAGGGAATGGCTAGTGCAAGTAGGGAACGGGAAGAAAAGTTAATAGTAAAAAAATATAGATGCATCGTAAAGTTTTAGTTAGTGAAATAAAAAAGAAAAGGTCTTATCTCTGTGTGGGATTGGATACGGATATGAGTAAAATACCTGAATACTTGAAAGGAAAGCCAAATGCCGTATTTGAATTCAACAAGCAGATCATTGATGCTACCAAAGACCTTTGTGTGAGTTATAAAATAAATACTGCTTTCTATGAAGCAATGGGAGCAAAGGGATGGGAAGCGATGGAACAAACGGTGAATTATATTCCAAATACTCATTTTAAAATTGCCGATGCCAAACGCGGTGATATTGGCAATACATCATCACAATATGCAAAAGCTTTTTTTGAAACATTGAATTTTGATGCGATAACCATTGCACCTTATATGGGTGAGGATAGTATTCGTCCTTTTCTTGAATATGAGAACAAATGGGCGATCGTACTTGGATTGACAAGTAATAAAGGCGCAACAGATTTTGAAATGCTGAGAGTTGTTGGTCAGACGACCAACAACGGCGACCAGTTTTTATATGAAAAAGTTTTGCAAACAGTTAGCAAATGGGGCAACACAGATAACCTGATGTTTGTAACAGGCGCTACACAGGCCATTGAACTAACCAATATCCGGAAAATAATTCCTGATCATTTGTTGTTGGTACCGGGCGTTGGTTTCCAGGGAGGAAGTTTACAGCATGTGTCGGAATATGGTATGAATAAAGATTGCGGCTTATTGGTCAATGCATCAAGAGCAATCATTTATGCAGGGAAAGATGAGGACTTTGCTGTTGAAGCAAGAGAAATTGCTTTGCAATACCAAACAGAAATGGCTGTATTATTAAAATAGCATTGCCACGAATTACACTAATTTCCACGAATAAAATACACTTTTAATACCAAAGATCATTCGTACATTCGTGGCAAAAAAATTAACCGAAGTTGGCTAATATCAATTGAGAAAGTTTCACCGCCCACTTTTTATATTCCTTACCTGAAGGATGCAAACCATCGGCTGCTAAGAATTCAGCATTACCATTATCTTTTCTTTGTTCATCAGTGATATTGATGAAATGGGCTTTAAATGTTGCGGCAGTTTTTTCACAAACATCATTATAAGCATCAATTTCTGCTGCGATCATTTTAGCATCGCGGTCTTTGGCGAATGGTGTAATGCCCCAATCGGGTATGCTTAATACATATACATTCTTTTCAACCCCGCCTGCAAATTGTATAGCCATCTGCAATAAAAGTTCGAATTCAGTTTTAAATTCTTCAACTGATCTTCCGCGGTATTGATTGTTCACACCAATGAGTAAACTAACAATATCATACTTAGGTAAAAAAATTGTTTGGCCGATGGCCGTTGTCAGTTCATCTGTTGTCCACCCTGTTTTTGCAATTATTTCAGGAGCTGCAAAAAAATGTTCTTTATTATCCTTACTAATATCTGCCTTGCGTAAAAGCTGAACGACCTGGCATGGAAATGATTCTGCAAGAGGAACCTGCTCACCTATTGTGTAACTGTCGCCTAATGCTAAGTAGGAATATATCTTCATGTTATTGTGTAATTTTTTGTTCTAATAACCGCCGACAGGGTTGTTAACCGCTGTCGGGGTTAAGGATATTTTTTTTATCCACCTCCTACATATCATTAATGGAATGATACCCAATATTCCAAAACTACAATCAATTAAAATATGAAAAACGGGAATCTGTCTTATTGGTCCGGCAATGATGGCAAGTGGCAATACACAAACACAACAAATGATCTGCCACTCAATGACCCAGATATTTTTTACCGGGTTCCTGAATGGTCCGATAAAAGACAAGGCAATTACAAAATGAGCAAATGCCAGCCAGTCATAACCATAAGCAAGAAATGGATATTTACCATTTGTATCTACCAATGCAAGGTAACAGGTTTGTAACCAGTTGCCCATTTTCTGCGGCATTATGTCTTTATATTCCATCAGCCAGTGCAGGCCGGTTTCTGCAGGCATTGCAGTAGCACCGCTTAGTATCAAGGCGATCATAAAAAAAAGAATCAGTAAGCGGATCTTTGTTATCAATTTCATGATTTCCTGTTTAAAAAATGCTTCGCCGGTTTTTGATCTCACTAAAAATACAAAAGGGCGGTAATATATTACAGGTCTATTTGTGATAGATAGGTTTATTTGCTCCTAAAACCGCTGTCGGGGGCGGAAAGCCGCCGACAGGGTTTAACTGTATTATCCCACAAAAAACAAAAAATTTTCTTCTGATTTAAGCTAATTATATTTGCGGTTCAGATGAGGTATATTAAATGCTAAATACCGGCTGAATAAAGGTATGCGGTACCAGAGAGCCTGCCTGACGGTAGGCAGGTGACACAACGATGCTGATCAGCGATATGCTGCTCGTCCAAAAAAATAAACTAATAAACAATAACGATGGCTGTTAAAACCGACAATTTTCAAAGTCCTGATTATTTTAATGTAGATGAATTGCTAACCGATGAACACAAACTCATTCGGGAAAGTGTACGCAATTATGTAAAAAAAGAGATCTCCCCTATCATTGAAGATTATGCACAGCGTGCAGAATTTCCTCAACAGATCGTAAAACAAATGGGCGACCTGGGTTGCTTTGGTCCAACCGTTCCGCAACAATATGGCGGTGGCGGGTTGGATTATATCAGCTATGGATTGATGATGCAGGAACTGGAACGTGGCGACAGTGGTGTTCGTTCAACTGCGTCTGTGCAAGGCAGTTTGGTTATGTTTCCCATTTATCAATATGGCAGCGAAGATCAGCGCAATAAATTTTTACCAAAGCTTGCCAGCGGTGAATGGTTGGGTTGTTTTGGATTAACAGAACCCAATCATGGAAGTGATCCGAGCAGCATGCTTACAAACATCAAAGATGCTGGCGATCATGTTATCTTAAATGGGGCAAAAATGTGGATCAGCAATGCACCTTTCTCACAGGTTGCTGTTGTATGGGCACGCAATGAACAGGATGAGATTCAAGGTGTGATCGTTGAAAGAGGCATGGAAGGTTTTACCACCCCAACCACGCATGGCAAGTGGAGCTTACGTGCAAGTGCAACCGGAGAATTGGTTTTCGACAATGTAAAAGTTCCCAAAGAAAATATTTTACCGAATGTAAAAGGTTTAAAAGGACCGCTTGGTTGTTTGACCAAAGCACGTTACGGAATTGCATGGGGTGCTATCGGCGCTGCCATGGATTGTTATGATACGGC
>JANNBU010000133.1:0-4243 GCA_031385805.1 Ferruginibacter sp. | reverse complement strand
TAAAACCTTTTATAAAAACATGAAAAAGATAATTATAGCCAATATAGCATTGTTGTTATGCCTGGGGGCAAGGGTTCAGGCCCAAACCATCGCCCGCAATGTGGTTGCGTCTGCAGGTGGTACTTTAACCAGTGGCGCGGGGCAAATAAATTATAACATCGGCGAGACCGTGATCGCTTCGCTGAGCGCCGGGGGCAATATGATCACACAGGGTTTTGAACAGCCTGCCGAAAGTGGATTGAATTTAAAACTATTCCTGCAGGGATATTATATCGATGGCGGTATCATGCAGCCGGTATTAATGAACCAGGGCCTGAACGCTCCTATAACGGAAACGGATACCATAGAAGTACAATTGCATGATGCAGAAAACTTCAGTCTTGTTGACAGTAAGAAAGCAGTGCTGCTCACGGATGGTACTGTATCGGTCAACTTCACCCAACCGGAAGGAACCTATTATATTGCTATCAAACACAGAAATACCATTCAAACATGGAGTGCAAACCCGGTTGATTGTACGGTGTCAACCACCGAATATAATTTCACAGCTGCTCAAAACAAAGCCTTTGGCGATAACCAGGTAGAAGTGCAAACAGGTAAGTGGGCATTCTATACCGGCGACCTGAACCAGGATGATTTCATCGACGGTAATGATTTCCCGGCATTTGATACCGACAGTTTTAACGGTGTGGCACAGGTGTACGTGGCAACCGATATGAATGGCGATGGTTTTGTGGATGGCAATGATTTCCCTGTATATGATCTCAACAGCTCTAATGCTGTTTCTGCGGTGCATCCATAATTCGCAGGTATAAAAAAGGAATGAAATAAAAAAAAACAGTATATTTAATATCTCACTATCCCATGATACTTCCAGGCCTTTTTAAGAACATCTCCTGTAATAATCATTATCATTAATTAATCGTGTATGAAAAAGATCATTTTCATGTTGGTTCTTATTTGCATCAACCAGGCAGTTTCTTATGGGCAGAATGTTGGGATCGGTACAACAACACCGGGAACTAAATTGGTTGTTTCAAAAGATGTTTCAACGGGTGGCGGTATTGTAAGGCTTCTTAATACCGCCGGTACAAACCTTGTTTCCTGGATCGGGTTCTCACACGAAGAAGCTAACGGATCTGATGATATCAGTGATCGGGTACGTATCGGTTGTGAAGTACAAAATTCTGGTAACGGCCATTTATTCTTCAGCACCGGCGGAATGAATACCCAGGTAGAACGAATGCGGATCACCGATAACGGAAATGTGGGTATAGGAACCATTGTTCCGGCCAATAAGTTAGATGTAAAAGGTGCTTTGGCTATTGGAGGAAATTATTCCGGCACTACAGCACCAGCCAATGGTGTTATCATTGAAGGACAGGTAGGAATTGGAACTACCACACCTACTGAAAAACTGGAAGTGCAGGGTTCGATAAAAATTGTCCAGGGTCAGAATGGGCTGATTCATACAGACGGCACAACTACTGTAGGAACATTCATAGACAACAGGGCCGGGTGGGTAGGAACAAATTCCAATCACCCACTTTGGTTGTATACAAATTATAGTGATGACCCTGGCATTGTTGTACTGACAAATAATAATGTGGGCATGGGTACAATAGCACCGAATAATTCCGCAAAATTAGAAATTAGTTCAACCAGCCAGGGATTTCTTCCACCAAGAATGACCTATGCACAACGCAATGCCATTGGATCCCCGGCACAAGGGTTGATGATATATTGTACCGATTGCGGCCTAACAGGTGGCGAGCCTCAATATTACAATGGAGGTTATTGGTCAAACCTCACTGGAGGAGTAGGCGCTTTGCCCGTTCCCACAATAACTATTGGTAGCACAGTCTGGATGCAAAAAAACCTGGATGTGACTACATATAGAAATGGAGACCCGATACCACAGGTAACAGATGGTACCGCATGGGCCGGGCTTACAACAGGCGCCTGGTGCTGGTATAACAATGATTCTGCAACCTATTCTTCTTACGGAAAACTGTATAACTATTATGCTGTAAAGGATCCCCGTGGCCTTGCTCCTATAGGTTGGACTATAGCCGGTGATTGGATTGGAACTGCAAATTGCCTGGGTGGAATTGCTGCTGCTGGAGGCCCTCTTAAAGAAGCCGGAACATCTCATTGGGACAACCCAAATACCGGCGCAACAAATAGTAGTGGGTTTACTGCCCTTGGTAGCGGTTTCCGTTCAGCAACTGATGGCTCATTCGCGGGAATTCGCGGATCAGCCAGCTTTTGGATTCCCGCTGTTGCAGGACCAAATTTAGCACGCTATCGCTATCTCAGCACCGGTACTACAACCATGCAGTATAGTAATACTTACATAGCATTCGCTTCCGGCCTCTCAGTCCGATGTGCTAAAGACAAGGATTTACAGGTAGGCGATTGTAAAAATGGTGGAATTGTGGCTTATATTTATCAACCTGGAGACCTGGGTTATATTGCCGGGCAGGTTCATGGTTTAATTGCTGCCCCCGTTGATGTGAGCGTTTCTGCAGAGTGGGGTTGTAATACTGTATTAATAGGGGGCACTTTAGAAACACTTGGTTCAGCAAATAATAATTCGAATGCTATTGTAAACAGTTGTGGAACGCCTGGTATTGCTGCCAGGTTATGTATGGACTACGCATTATATGTCATTAATGATTATTGGCATATGCCCAGTAAAGATGATCTGAATAAATTTTATCTGAATAAAGCTGTAATTGGTGGTTTTAGTGCAGGTTCGTATTGGAGTTCCAGCGAGGTTGACGCAAACAATGCGTGGAGCCAGGATTTCTCTAGTGGTGCCCAGGTTAATAATTCTAATAAGGCCAACACATATTTTGTGCGGCCAGTTCAATCTTTTTAAGTTAAGGATACTTTGTATAAGAGATGACATCTTTTCTGATTTGAAAAACTTTAAAGCGAAAAAAGATGTCATCTCTATCATCATAACTTTGAAATGATCTCTTCACTCATTGGTTTTACCTTGCTTGGAAAGTAAGCGATCATATGGCCGTTCTCATCCAACAGGAATTTATTAAAATTCCATTTGATGGTTGCATTGAGTATGCCATTTTGGTCTTTACTGGTTAACCATTTATAGACAGGAGCAGTATCATCTCCTTTTACAGTGATCTTTGCAGCCATGGGAAATGTTACGCCATAATTTTTTTGACAAAAAGATTTTATCTCTTCATTGCTTCCGGGTTCCTGTCCGCCAAAATCATTGGTAGGAAATCCAACGATCACTAATTTGTCTTTGTATTTTTCATAGAGTTCTTCGAGGTCCTTGTATTGAGGAGTATAGCCACATTCGGAAGCAGTATTTACAACCAATATTTTTTTCCCTTTAAAGTCAGCAAAGTTTATAGTACCACCATCCAAAGAAACAACTTTGAACATGTGAATGGTTTTAGCTGTATCATCAGGTACGGAAATATTTTTTTCTGTTACCAGGCTTTTTACTGCATTGTTCGTATGCAGTGTGCAGGAGATAACGATGGCAGCAACGGCAAATGATCTGATCATGGTGTTTATATTATTAAAACGTTTAAAAAGAAAAAAGGTTCAATTAATTCCAGGTCAGATGAGGGCGTCAGACCTGGAATTAATTGGTCTGACGCCATCGTCTGACCAATTAATTTTTTACTGCCTCTCATAACAACCAATATCCGGTAAACCAATACTGCGGTTATTATTGTCTAAGTCTTTTAAGAAACCCGTTGCCGCTCCCTGGTCAATGCCGGGTGCCAAAGCATTTAAACTGATCCTGAAATCGTAATATTTATGGGTAACATCAATACTATCAAAAGCCGGTTCAATATTTTTTATGGAAGCTGTTAAAGTTGTATTTGACGGATCGTTGACAGCTCTGTAAAGGCAGTGATCGACTATAACATTAAAGGAATTGCTGCCTTGTTTGCTGACCAATAGTTCATCTTCGATAGCACCATCATCTCCCCAAAAAATGCAATTGAGGAATAATGCATTTATATTGGCTGTAATAGTTGTGCCATTCTGATCGGCAAAATTTGTTGCTATCAACACCGGTGCTTTGTGTAATAAATATGAATTGGAAAAAGAAGCAACGGTACAATTTGTAAATGTATAATCACCACCTAAAATGATGTTTATATTTTTACCACAGTTACTTATCAATGTATTATCTGCCTGCACACTGCTGTTGATACTAAGCAAACCTGCATCATAGGCATTGTCAATGATA
>JANNBU010000203.1:0-4624 GCA_031385805.1 Ferruginibacter sp. | reverse complement strand
GCCACACTTCAGAATAATGAAAAAACGGGCCACAGGCTCCCCATATTATTACAATCAGTATGGCTATTAAAAATGCCATGGGACTTCCTGTTGCTTTTGTGACCCAATGAGAAAAGCGGGTAAAAAATCCAATCAGGGATCTTTTTTCTTTTTTACGCATGTTTGTTTTTTATATCCTGTTAACTAAAATAATGCCTGCCATTATCAACAACCTGTAAACATGTCATTCAGAGAAAATGGAAGTAATTCTGCTACCGGCTTTTAATCAATAGGGAGAATTCTTTTCACTGATATTTATAAATGCTTATATACTGCTATACTATAATTATGCCATTAAAAACAGGGAGTCGACCAGCTTGTCTTACCTGAACCGGGCAATTACTTGAAAATAGTCGTAATTTTCTGTGTACCTTATATTGGCTATCCAGATGGCAAAATGGCATTTCAAAACCAATAATAAATCTGGCAATATTTTGGATAGCTAACAAACGTTACTATCATTAATTAACCATTAAAAATTAAAACTATGAGATCAGGTAAATTATTGGGTGCCGTGTTACTCGGTGCAGCAGCGGGCGCCATATTAGGAATACTATTTGCTCCTGATAAAGGATCAGAAACAAGGAAAAAGATCGCTAAGAAAACTTCAGACTTAAATGAATCTCTCCGAGATAAATTTAATGAACTGGGCGAAGTGATCGCAGAAAAATATGACAGCATCAGGGGTGAGGCAAATGATATCCTGGAAAAAACAAAAGACAAGGCACAAAATTTTAAAGATGATGCCAAACGGAATTTTGTATAAACCTGTTGACGGGGTATAAAATAATTCCGGTGATAAAATTTAAAAAATGGAAAATAAGTTAACTGATAATATTGAATCGTTGTTTGAAAGAGCCGGTGAATACATAGAAACCAGGATTGATCTATACAAACTGAAAGCAGTTGATAAATCAAGTGATGTATTGTCATCTGTTATTTCCAAAATGATCGTATTGCTGGTCTTTGTCATGTTTATCTTTATAATAAATATTGGTATTGCTCTTTTGTTAGGTGAGTTACTTGGCAAATCCTGGGTTGGTTTTTTTGTATTGGCAGGATTTTATCTTATCACCGGAATTATTTTTAATTATATGAGAAAGAAATGGTTTAAAGGTCCTATCGCAGATAAAATGATCCAAAAATTCCTTAAATAATTTTTTATGCCTATCAACAACAAAGCAGCATTAGATGCAGCCATACTAGAACTTAAAAAAAGCAAGTCCCTGCAGGAAGAACTCCTTATTGCCCGGTTTAAAGCTACCCGTGAAAGTTTAAAGCCAATAAATCTAATTAAAGAGGGTTTTCACAATCTGACACATAACCCCGACATGCCAGGCAGTATTTTAAAAACCGTTTCCGGAATTGGAATAGGTATTCTTTCCAAAAAATTATTTCTTGGTCATTCACCTTCGATCATTAAAAAATTGTTAGGGGGTGTTTTTGAAATGGCAGTTGCCAAATCAACGATCAGTAATGCAGATAAAATAAAAGCTTATGGGATTTCGATCTACCATAACCTGTTCCGGAAAAGATCCAATCACCAGGAAACACAATCATAGTATTTTAACTATAGAGATTCAATTATAAATTATTTATTTGTAGTTAGCTATTCCGTATTTTTTCCTGTTACTGTTTTCTTTGCGGCTGCAAAAATAGTTTTCCAAACCAGGTAGAAAAAAGATTTCGTAATATCCCGTTCCTTAGTAACCTCATTTTTCCGTACTTCCCCATTTTGGGGATTCTTATCTTTTACCAATAAATTTGCAACAAAACTCATAAAGCCTTTTTTCTTAGTATCACTTGTATCTTTTTTTAAAAGATCGATCTTTAAATCCTCATATAGGAGCGTAGAAGAACCTTTAGACATACTATCAGTGCCGGTTATATCAAAAGTTATTTTATTGATCCGGCCATTTCGTATAGAAACCATTCCCAGTGGTTCAGTAATTGCATTCAATGCTTGTGCATTAAAACTCCCTCCAACACCCGATACCCGGAAAGAGCCATTGCTGGTATTCAGGGGAAGTCTCCAGTTGGTTTGAATGTAGCTTACACCCATGAACAAAGCCCTTGCATCCAGTACCATCATATTGTTTTTACTTATTACATCCTTTATATTGGTTACGTTTAATATTGTTCCGTTGATATTTTTAAAAAAAACGATCCCTGTCTGTTCAGATATAGCGCCTCTTTCCTTATAGGCAACATACCCGTCTTTCACAATCAATTTTTTAATGCTTACCGGGAATTTAATTTTTTGCAAAAGCTGGTGGGGATATTTTCCAACCTTACTTGCAGGATTGAATGCAACGGTTCTGTCGTTAAATGCCCTTATATCAGGTTCAACGGTTGCAGTTTCAGATTCAAGCCTTTTCCTTGTGATCAACAACCTGGTATTAATTCCACTTAAGTCAATATTCTTAAAATTCAGGTTATAGAGGTCGTCCTGGTATTGAAGGCTTTTGGAAAAAGCTTCTTCTGTAAGTTGTGGTATTACAGAAAAACTACTGATGTGCATCGTTGAATTCACATTGTTGATTTCAAAAGCACCTACATTCATTTTGTAACGTTTATTTTCTGACATAAATGAAAAGCCATCGGCAGAAAATGCCCAGTTACTTCCGCTGATCAGGTTTTTTACACTTGTACCCGAATATAACTTTTGAATATCAGTAGCAATAAATCTTACGTTGTTAAGGGTAAAGGGTTCATTACCGGGTTTTGCTTTATCGTAGATCAGTATTTTAGTATTTCCAATGATTACTTTATTCAACAAGGCTTCATCGAAATAATTATTGTCGATTTCAATTTCATCATTATTTTCATTTTTATTTTGCTTGCGATAAAAAGTCAGCATCCCTCCATCAATAATGAGCTCTTCTGCCTTTAACTGCTGATTCAGGATAAAAGAATCTGTGTTAATATTATTAATAGCTGTATTATTAATATCAAATACGATTTGTTGCTGATCATTTTTTTGTTGAAAATTTTTAAGCCTGGCAAATTTCCCTGCTGCATTGTATTCTACATCAGTAAAAGTTATTTGATTGTAATTGTCCCTGATTGAGATCTCTTTCACTTTTGCAACCAGGCCTTTAATGAAATAGCTGATGATATTCTGATAATCTTTTGTGCTATCTATCCTGAAATTATTTAATTGCACCGAAATGCCTTTTAGGGCGGTGTGAGGTTCACCGGTTTTATCAGCAAAAAAAAGATTGCCGTTTTCTACTGTTATTTCGCCTGAGTGAATGCCCTTATATTTACCCAGGATCTTTTCATAAATAGCAAGGTTATCATTACTGTTCAAAAGTTTTTTCTCTTTTTTTCCGGAACTGATAATGTAAACAATGGGTCGTATGATCCGGATAGATCTTGCATCCACCGCAGTATTGCTTATAAGTGCGGGAATATTGGCCCCGCTTACAGATACTTCATCAATATGTATGTTGTAAACTACCGCTGAAGAAGCTGTGTCAAATTGCAACAATTGCTTTTGCAAAGAATCTGACTGCAATTCAACATTATAAAATGAAGCGTTCCCATTTACTTCATCAATGGAAGAGCTGTCATAGCGAATGAAATATAAACTATCAGTTCCCTTACTGACAGCATTTTCGATCGTATTTTTTATAATTCCCTTCTTGTGCTGCTGCCAGTATAGCCAGCCGCCAATCAACGCCAGTGCAATAACAACAAAGATTATTTTAATGTACTTCTTCAAAATGTATTTAATTAAATACCGGGGCTTAAAAAGGCAGGCCCAACGCAATGTTTAAAATAAGGTTTTCTCTTCGCCAGGAACCGCTTCCAAAATCTATTTGATTGAATACCCATCTTTGGCCTGGCGGCAAAAAGGGTTTTCTAAATGGTATTCCCAGGTCCACCCTGATCACTAAAACAGCGGCGTCAAAACGTAAACCAATACCCGAAGCAACTGCAAGTTCATTATACCAATCTTTACTTAACTGACCTGCTTTACCAAAAAGCAAACTGTCTTTTGTCCAGATATTACCTGCATCTACAAAAACTGCTCCGCTCAGGTTTGATGTGATCGGGATCCTTATTTCAGAATTTACAAGAAATTTAAAATCGCCGCCGATTATTTGATAATACCGCTGGTCTTCGGCAGTGGGTTTGTATTTTCCTGGGCCTAAATTGCGTACCCGGAATCCACGGATAGAACTGGATCCTCCAATGATATACTGTTTTGAAAAAGGCAATACCGAAGAATTGCTATAAGGGATCCCGATCCCAATTTGCAAACGGTTTGCCCAATCCCATTTATTGGATAAAGCCCTGGTATAATGAAGGTCAAAATCGGTTTTTATATACTGGGCAAACGGCGTTTTGAATATTTCTTTTTCCCGGTAATGTTTAGCGCCTGTTATTAATCCTGCAACATTTCCCGACAGGTCTAAACTTGCATTGAAAAATAAATTATTTTTCCGCCTGCCGAATGCATTGTTATAAGTATAAGAAAAATAGCTTCCGATGATGGCTTCAGAATATACATTTATCAAAATAGCCGGATCAAGGGCTGCCTGTTTGTAAAATGTATCTGTTACACTGCTGGCATTTA
>JANNBU010000185.1:0-3915 GCA_031385805.1 Ferruginibacter sp. | reverse complement strand
GAAAATATACAATTGTTTATCTACCAGGTCTACGTTGATCAAGGCCCTTGCATGCCCCATGCTGATAGTTCCGTTGCGCACGGCTACCTGGATGTCGGGTGGTAATTTTAATAAACGGATATAATTGGTAACAGTACTCCTTTCTTTGCCCATTCTTTCGGCAACCTGTTCCTGTGTATAATCAAGGTCATCCATCAGGCGTTTGTAGCTGATGGCAATTTCAATCGCATTTAAATTTTCACGCTGAAGATTTTCCAGTAAGGCTAGTTCCAGCAACTGGCTGTCATTGGCCTGCCTTACATAAACAGGTACATCTTTTAATCCTGCAATTTTCGCGGCCCTGTACCTGCGTTCACCCGCAATAAGTTTGTATTTACCAGAAGCGAGTGCAGATACGGTCAGCGGCTGAATGATGTCGTGTATTTTAATAGACGATGCCAGTTCACTCAATGCTGTTTCATCAAAATCTTTTCGTGGTTGACCTGGATTGGGTTCTACCTGGTCTAACGGTATGCGTAGAACGCCCGTTGTTTTTTCTGCAATTTCTGTTTTTAAACTGCCGGCAGTTGTCTTCAGGTCTGCGTCTATATTTTGTAACAGGCTTCTTATTCCTTTACCGAGGGCATCTCTTTTTTGTGAAGTACTCATTCAATTTGGAAATTTATCAATTTGAAAATTTGGAAATTAAACTTCACAAACAAGTGAAGCTTCTTTTATTAAATATAATTTGATCTGCAAGATCATTTCCAAATTTCCAAATCAGCTCATTAATTAATTATCTTCTCTTCCTGTTTCATTTTAGTAAGATTGTTTTTCTGCAGGATCTCTTTTGCAAGATTGAGGTAATTTACTGCTCCCTTACTGTCAGAATCGTATAGGATCACGGGTTTGCCGAAACTGGGCGCTTCACTTAAACGGGTATTCCGGTGAATGATGCTGTTAAATACCATTTCTTCAAAATGCCGCCTCACTTCGCTTACCACCTGGTTGCAAAGCCGTAACCTGCCATCATACATGGTCATTAGGATTCCTTCAATTTTCAGGTCGGTATTTAACCTGTTCTGAACGATCTTAACTGTATTTAATAATTTACCTAAACCTTCAAGCGCAAAGAATTCTGTTTGTACAGGTACCACTACACTGTCTGCTGCAGTAAGTGCATTTACTGTTATCAATCCGAGTGAGGGCGAGCAATCGATCACGATGAAATCATACTGATCTTTTATTGGTTCGATTATCTGTTTTAAAACACTTTCCCTGTTTGGATAATTGATCATTTCAATTTCAGCACCAACAAGATCGATATGAGAAGGCACCAGGTCGAGATAGGGGAGTGCTGTTTTTAGAATCACATCTTTTATTTCCGCTTCATTTACCATACAATCATACAGGCTCTTGGTAACATTGTGCAGGTCGAAACCAACACCGGTTGTACTATTGGCCTGCGGATCTGCATCTACCAGTAATGTTTTGTATTCTAATATTGCAAAACTGGCTGCCAGGTTTATTGCTGTGGTAGTTTTGCCAACGCCGCCTTTTTGATTTGCTATTCCGATTGTTCTTGCCATAAATACACGTTTCTCGTTTCTTGTTTCTCGTTGTTGGTTCGTACGTACCAGTTACTTTATATGTTTATTGTTTCATCGATTAAATACCCGTTTCTCGTTTCTTGTTTCTCGTTTTGGTTCGTACAGTTAGTTATATGTTTATTGTTTCGCCGATTGCCGGTAATAACAATTTAATATTATTGTTTTTAAAAATATCTGTTGCTTTCGCCTGATCGATCTTAATATAGCCAAAGGTATCGTAATGAACGCCAATTACGGTATCGGATCTTACCATTTTTGCTGCTTCTGCGGCATCATTTATCCCCATCGTAAAATTATCGCCGATGGGCATCACAGAAAAGTCAATTTTGGCAAACATCGGTATTAATTGCATATCAAGCGTTAAAGCCGTATCCCCGCTGTAATAAAAGTTCTTTTCATCAGCCATTATAATAAATCCCATTGGGCTGCCTCCATAGCTTCCATCGGGCATGGCCGAAGAATGAACGGCATTTACACATTTTACCGTCCCAAAATCAAAAGCCCATTTGCCACCGGTGTTCATGGGTTGATACTTTGTAATGCCTTTGCCGGCAAACCACATGGCTACTTCATAATTGGCAATAATAGTTGCGCCCGTTGACTTTGCGATGGCTTCAGCATCTGCCACATGATCAAAGTGGCCATGGCTTAACAGGATATAATCGGCTTCAATGTCATTTATATTGAGGTGTTTTGCAAGTTCATTTTGTGTAATAAACGGGTCAAATAATAATTTTTTCCCATTTACTTCCGTCATAAAGCATGAATGCCCGTAATAAGTTAAGTGCATAGTAAGATTTAAATGGGTTTATTTTGGAAATGGATAAAGTGCCATCTTGGCAAATTTAGTTATTCGGTATAAAATTGGAAACAATAAAGCTGCTTATTTGTTACCATAATAAGCAGGTATCAATTATAAAAATTAAAAATGATAACGATCATATCGGGAACCAGCAGGGATAATAATACCAAGAAAGTAGCCAGGGAATACCAGCGGTTTTTAAAAGAAAAAAATGTTGACAGTATTTTACTTGCTTTAGATGAACATAGCATATTTGTAAGGGATGAAGCCTTTATAAAAATGGAAAATGAGTATCTGAAGCCAGCAGCAAAATTCATTATCATCATGCCCGAATACAATGGCTCTTACCCGGGGATATTAAAACTGATGATCGATAATACAGATATTTCGAAAGTCTGGTGGCATAAGAAAGTGTTACTTACCGGTGTGTCAACAGGCCGTGCCGGTAACCTTCGTGGCATGGATCATTTAACCGGATCTTTATTGTATTTGAAAATGCTGGTGCATCCAAACAGGCTGCCCATAAGTGTGGTAGATAAATTGTTGGATGCGGATGATCATTTTTCGAATGCGGCTACTATTAATGCTATTCAAATGCAGTTGGATGAGTTTGTGAGTTTCTGAAAGCCTCATCCCCAACCCCTTCTCCTTTAGGAGAAGGGAGAGTGAATGGTATGAGCGGAGTCTTTGAGTTAATAAAAATTGTTATAGTCGGACAATAATGTTTATTTTATAAAAAATCAACTATGCGTACACCACTCGGTGTTATTATTTTTATTGCATTCATGCTTTTACTGGATACGTATTTTTTCCAGGCAATAAAAACAGTTGCACAATCTGCTTCACCTAAAACAAGAGTGATCATTTACAGCATTTACTGGTCACTCACTGTTATTGCCATTGCAGGATTCTTATTATTTATTTTCAGTGACCGGGATCTCTTAGGAAAAAAATTTCGTTCTTTTTTATTTGCAACCATCATCGGGTTATTTCTGGCAAAGCTCACCGGGATGATATTTTTTATGGTTGATGACCTACGAAGGGGAATACAATGGATCGCAGGAAAATTATTCTTCAGCAATACCGAAGCAGAAAATATGGGCGGGGAAGGGATCAGCCGTTCTGCTTTTTTAAGCTGGCTGGGTATCGCTGCCGGTGGAACGCTGTTTGGAAGTTTGATCTATGGGTTTAGTAATAAATATAACTACCAGACAAAAAGACTCCAATTGTCTTATGATAATTTACCTGCTTCCTTTAAAGGTTTAAAGATCGTTCACATCAGTGATATACACTGTGGTAGTTTTATGAATATGAAAGCAGTGGAACATGGTGTACAGAAGATCATGAATGAACATGCCGATATCATTTTATTTACCGGTGATCTTGTGAATGACAGGGCAACAGAGATGCAGGAATATATGGATATATTCAGCCGGTTAAAGGCGCCTATGGGTGTGTATGCTACTTTTGGAAATCATGATTATGGTGATTATGTTCAGTGGCCGCATGATGGTATCAGTAAAG
>JANNBU010000175.1:0-3539 GCA_031385805.1 Ferruginibacter sp. | reverse complement strand
AATGATCTTTTTCATAATGTTCAATAAAAATGAAATTAGACAATTAAAATTACTGTTGTCCTGTGAAAGTAGGCTAAAGTTGTGCAGTTAAGGGTCTTTCTTTTATAACCCCAGCCTTAAGGCTGGGGTTATAAAAAAAAGGAAAGGATAATTACGACAGGTAACTTTTTTGACAATTCCGCCTATCTGCACAACTTTAGCCTACTTTAATCGGACAACAGTAATTTTAATTGTCTAATTTCATTTTTATTGAACATTATGAAAAAGATCATTCCCGATGTTGACGTTATAATGGATGTGCTTAAACAGGCACAGGTTGCCTTTCCGGAGTCTACATTCATCAATAGCCTCTTACAGCAATACCAACAACGGGGCGGCCTCAGTAAAAAACAACTGGAGGGGTTGCATAGCAAGGCTTCTAAAATAAAAACAATTTCTCCCGGTAAATTGGCTACGGTTCAGGCTATTATTTTAAAAAAGCATACAAATCACAGGTCAACTGTATCAAAGCCGGTTGCCGTTGAACCAACTGATACTACTATAGCAATATTGGTGGATGATATATTGTCAAAATATCCTCAGCACAAAAGGGTGCTTTTTTTTAAGATGAAATATGATAGCAGGGAAATTCTTTCGGCAGCAGAGAAAACTGAATTGGAGAAGTTTCATAAATTATTATGTAAAACTTCTATCGGATAGACAATAGCTACCAACTATTTTAAAAATTAGTGAAAAAAGTGTTTAATATCCAGGTAATGGGTTGATCTGCCTGGTTTACAGTCTTATTATGCATGAAAGATCCATGAAATAAGAGCTGTAATTGACGTTTAAGAAAGCATCCCAACTTCAAAATGTTATCCCCATTGCTTGCATATCTAAAATGTTAGTATTACATTTACTATACCTTACACTACATACTCAACCTACCCATCCTCTGAATAGCCTCCGATTTCAATTTTATAATTTAACCCCCTTGCGGTAAAATTTATTTTCCAGATTTATCCTCTGAATCGCTGCTGTATTCCGTATATGGTTTACTATTTATTCCAATTACTTTTTTATTTATCCTGTTAAAAACCGGTTTCTACATGACACCGTAATTAAAAATTGTAATCAATAAATATCATAACCTTTAAAAACAGAGAGAATGGAAAATTATTACACTTCATACAGTAAAATGGTACAGAACAAGACTTATTATTTCGTAAAGAAATTTTTAAAATTTCCCGAGTTCAATAATGTACCCGATGTATTGGTTGGTTATGGCATGCATACAGAATTTGAAAAAGCCTGCAGTATTGCTACGATACACGATCCCCGGATCAGGCAGAGGCTTTTAAATGAAATGGAAGGCAGTGTTGAGCAGAGCAAAGTGATCGACATGCATTATGCAAATTTTGAAAGCAAGAGTAATGTCCGCTAACCAAATCAAAATACAATCAAAAGCTTACTACCGGTACGGTGGGCATAACGACTTTACATGCCGTGCCGGTTCACCGTATTTTAGTAACTGGTCAGGCCATGTACCTGCTTACAAATTTATCAGCGTCATCCGCCATTCGGAATTTAGTATTAAATCGCTTACCTATTCAAGCCAGCGCCCGGATTCTTATAAGGGGATCGTTAGTAATGGCAAGTAGCTAGTGGGTAATGGCTAGTAGGGTGACTTCAATGATTAAAAACAATCTTTTTCATAACATATAAATTAAGGCACAATATTTTAAACCCAACTGTAGGCATTATATTATTCATCAGTACCGTAAATAATAAAGTCACAACATTTAAAAGTTCCCACTAGCTATTTCCTACTAGCCATAGTACAAAAAAAAGCTACCTGGATAAGATCCAGGCAGCCGTTCATTGTTTCAGGGGATATTGTTTTGAAATAACCTGGTTAAAAGTTGATTAACTGAATAACCCGCCTTTCTTTAATTCTTTTGTTCCTTCTCCAATCAGGAATCCATTCTGGTAGATCTGTATCTTATAATTCCCCTGTTGAAATGAGGTACCCGGTACAAAACTGAAGTTTACATTTTTAGTTTTTGCAGTTTCAAATTCTACCGGCAATTTGGCCGTGTATGATTTATCACCTTCATCACGGGTTGTGAATGAAGCTGTTTCAGTTGTAGTGATCGCTTTGCCATCAGGCCCGATCACCAGGACATAAATATCGGTAGCTCCCGCTTGTGCAATACGATTGGCAACATCGAAACTAACTACCATCTTATCTACACGCTTAGCTGTAGAAGATGTTTTTTCTTTGCCGTTCCTTTTAACATTCACAGGTGTAATAACAATATTCGATGCATTAAGGGTAGAAGCAACGTCCACTTTCTTTTCTAATTCTACTTTTTGAGTTGTAGTAGCAGTTAGGTCCTGCGTTAATTTTTCCTTATCAGCGATCAAAAGAACTTTATCCTGGGTTAATGTCTGATTTTCTGTAGTTAAACGGGCAACTTCCTGCTCCATGCCTGCGATCTTATCGTTTAAACCTGCAATAAGTGTTTTAGCCCTTGCCAGTTCTTTAACAGTGGAATTCTTATTATTCAGGATCTTACGGATCTCTTCTTTGTCTTTAGCTATTTCACTGTTTTTATCAGCAAGCTGGCTTTGAAGGCTGCTTGTAACGGTAGCCATAGAATCAAGGCGTGCTAAGGAAGCGTCAAAACTTGCCTGAACACCACTTTTTTCTTCAGTTACAGCGGCAATTTTTGTTTCCTGCTGCTGGATCGTTTTTGTGTTATTTGATTTGTCATAAATTGTATAACCACCAAGTGCAACAAGCACTACGGCCATACCGCCAATAATGGCGTTTTTAAAAGTTTTAGGTTTTGCCTGACTTTCAGTTGGGGTAGAAGTCAAAGGACTGTTTGAAGTATCCATGGTATTAAATTTAGATTTTTAAAAAAAGTTGATTAATGAGTTCTTTTATAGAATGTTTGTTGGACGCTCACCTGATTTCCAAAACCGTGCCATGATTATTTTTGTATATTATTTTTTTATTCTTTTTTGAGGAAAACTTCATTTGTTTATATAGAAAACCTGTTTTCCTGCTGTAAAAGTTAAAATTGAAGTGCTGGATTTAACAAACAGGTTTGGAACCATATATGAATACCAGGCTAAAGGGAAGTATGTATTATCATTGTCGAAAAAAATCATGCAACCAACCCATCAGCAAAAAAGAATATCATTTGTAAACCAGGCCTGCGAAAAGGTTCCCGGATTTTCGGTATTGTTAAAACGGTTTAAACAAAAGATCTCCATTACCGGTAAAGCAACCAGCACTTTTGTAAATTACAGCAGGCATCTGGCACAGATTTCATTGCACTACGACCGCCTGCCTACCTTATTAAGCATCGGCGAAATTGAAGATTACCTTTATCATGTTCAGCAAAAATTCCTTTCACCCTCTGATACTTATTTTAAGCATACCATCTTTTCATTGCGTTTTGTTTTCAGGATGGAGGGATTGCCGGAACAGCGGATCAAACTTCCTGCAATAAAGTACCGGAAGCAATTACCGGTAGTGTTAAGTAAAA
>JANNBU010000169.1:0-14695 GCA_031385805.1 Ferruginibacter sp. | reverse complement strand
TGTAATATTTGCGCTGTCGGGTTTCTGCCAAAAGCAGGAATTGCAGAATTATTGCCTAAAATTGTAAGTGCAAGCAACGATTTTTTTTTAAAGGGTTTAATTACCAGCTATGACGTTTATTGTTAATAAATAGCTGCTTAGTCATCAGTACTATTATCAAAATCCCGCATGATCTCTCTTTCTACTTCTTCCATCTGAAGGATATCCCATGCCTCACTTTCGGTAGGGGTTATATTCATTGTATCCAATAATTCCATCCGCTCAAATGAACTTTCTACACTATTTTGTAGCTCACACACAATAAAAGATACATTCTGTTCGTAAAATTGATGTTGTAAACCGGCAATCATTTCAGCAGCCTCATCAGATATACTGTTTACATCCTTCATATTTAAAACGATATGAGATATTTCTTTGGAAAGATAGGGAAGCAACGTTTCAGCCAGTTGGTCTGTCATATTAGCAGAAATACCAGACTCTTTTGGTACTATAACAGTAAATTTCTCTTTGGTATCTATTTTGACATTCATTAGCCGGAATACTTTAGCTGACCTGTAAAATAAATTAATTTTTGAATGAATGAAGTTTTTTTGCCGGATGTTTTATAAATAGTACTTTTTTCAGACAGGTTCTTTAACGAATGATTCACTTATTTATTTGTGTTTTAATTTTTAATCCGGGTCAAAGACTTTAACTTTTCAACATATCAACATTTGACATTTCAGGCGAACTAATAGATTCAAATATTCGTTATTATTGTAACAATTAAAACTAATAGAATGGATAACAACTTCTCCACACAAGTAAAAGAGATCATTTCATACAGCCGCGAAGAAGCATTGCGCCTGGGAAATGATTTTATTGGTACGGAGCATTTGGTTTTGGGATTGATCAGGGACGGAGAAAATACAGCGGTGAAAATTTTAAAATCACTCAATGTAGATCTTTATGAACTTCGTAAAGAAATTGAGATCGCTGTAAAGGATAAGACCGGGAAAAATATCGCCAACATCAACTCGCTGCCCCTGACAAAACAGGCCGAAAAAGTAATCCGGATTACGGTTCTTGAAGCCAAAGCTTTGAAAAGCGCATTGGTGGAAAGTGAGCATTTAATGCTTTCGATCCTGAAAAATAAAGAAAATATTGCTACACAAATCTTAAATCAATTTGACGTGGACTACGATGTTTTTAAAAACGAACTTGGTTTCGTTACAAGCAACCCCCCGCAAGCCGAATTTAATGAGGATGATGATTTTGATGATGAAAGAAAACAATATGGTGGTCAGCAACGGTCACAAAAAGCAGGAGCCGCAGGAGTGGCTAAAACCAAAACCCCTGTATTAGATAATTTCGGAAGGGATATTACACGACTGGCAGAAAACGGCTCACTAGATCCAATCGTTGGCCGTGAAATTGAAATTGAAAGGGTATCACAGATATTATCAAGGCGTAAAAAGAATAATCCTATCCTGATAGGTGAACCCGGTGTTGGTAAAACCGCCATCGTTGAAGGACTTGCCTTGCGCATCGTACAAAGAAAAGTTTCCAGGGTATTGTTTGATAAAAGAGTGGTGAGCCTTGATCTTGCTGCATTGGTTGCGGGTACAAAATACCGCGGCCAGTTTGAAGAAAGAATGAAAGCCATTATGAATGAACTGGAAAAGAACAGAGATGTTATCTTATTCATTGATGAGATCCATACCATTGTTGGTGCCGGTGGGGCCAGTGGTTCATTGGATGCTTCTAATATATTTAAACCTGCATTGGCACGTGGCGAACTGCAATGTATAGGTGCATCTACATTGGATGAATACCGTATGCATATTGAAAAAGATGGTGCATTGGACAGACGTTTTCAAAAGATCATTATTGAACAGCCCTCAGTAGAGGAAGCGATCGAGATACTTACCAATATTAAAAGTAAATACGAAGATTATCACAATGTAAGTTATAGTGCCGAAGCAATTGAAGCCTGTGTTAAATTGAGCGATCGTTACATGACAGACAGGTTATTACCCGATAAAGCCATTGATGTACTCGATGAAGTTGGCGCAAGAAAACACATTAAAAATATAAATGTTCCACAAACGATCATCGAGCTTGAAAAAAAGATAGAAGATATCAAGCTTGAAAAGAATAAAGTGGTAAAGAGCCAAAAGTTTGAAGAAGCCGCTTCTTTAAGGGATACAGAAAAACGTTTGCAGGAAGACCTGGAAAAAGCCAAGAATGATTGGGAAGAAGAAAGTAAGAACAAACGTTTTCCGATAGAAGAAGAAGACATTGCAGAAGTAGTTTGTATGATGACGGGTATTCCTGTTAAACGTATGGTTCAGGCAGAAACAGATAAGTTACGCCGTATGGCCGATGACCTGAAAGGCGCCGTGGTTGGACAACAGGAAGCTATTTCCAAGGTTGTAAAAGCAATACAACGTAACCGTGTAGGGTTGAAAGATCCTAAAAAACCAATCGGGACTTTTATTTTCCTGGGACCTACAGGCGTTGGTAAAACTGAGCTTGCCCGTTCATTGGCAAGGCACATGTTCGACAGTGATGATGCACTCATCCGCATAGATATGAGTGAATACATGGAAAAATTCACCGTTAGCCGGTTGATCGGTGCACCTCCAGGCTATGTTGGTTATGAAGAAGGCGGTCAGCTTACTGAAAGGGTAAGACGCAAGCCTTACAGTGTTATCCTCTTAGATGAAATTGAAAAAGCCCATCCGGATATTTATAATATTTTATTACAGGTATTGGATGATGGTCAATTGACTGACGGCCTCGGCAGGAAAGTAGATTTTAAAAATACCATGATCATCATGACATCAAATATTGGTGCAAGGCAGTTGAAAGATTTTGGTGATGGAGTAGGATTTGCTACACAAAACCGCCAGGAAAACCTGGATGAAAACAATAAGGCGATCATAGAAAAAGCATTAAAGCGTACTTTCAGTCCCGAATTTTTGAACAGGATCGATGATGTGGTGATATTCAATAACCTCAACAAGGAAAATATCTTTGAGATCATTGATATCTTAATGAAAGGTGTTATGACAAGGTTGAGTAATCTTGGATTTACCCTTGAACTTTCTTCAGAAGCCAAAGACTTTATTGCCGAAAAAGGATACGATAGCCAGTTTGGCGCACGTCCTTTGCACAGGGCCATTCAAAAATATCTGGAAGACCCGCTGGCAGAAGAGATACTGAATACACAGATCAAAAGTGGGGATATAGTAATAGCTCAACTTGATAAGGAGAATGGTAAGATCAAATTCACCCTGAAGGAAGAGCCAAAGAAGAAAGAAAAGAAATCTGAAGCATAAAAATTGCAATAATATAAAAACGAAAGGGTCACCTGCAAAGTGACCCTTTCGTTTTACTAAAATTTGCTATTGAATAACTGCTACTTTCTGAATAGTTTCATAATTACCAGCTTTGATTTTTACAAAGTAGATGCCTGAATTCTTTTTTGCCAGTTCATCAAAGTATAATAAGTTGGTTCCTTTTTTTAGCTGAACCTTTTTTGAAATTAACAATCTGCCGGAGTTATCCATTATAAAAATATTCGCTTCTGTGCTTTCATGTATCTCAAGGGATATCCAGGCAATATTATTAAACGGGTTGGGGAAGATGATTGCTTTCTCTGTTGGTACCCTGTTTAATTCCAAAGCAATAGTTTCACTGTATTTGATAACAGCATTCTTTCCAACAACCTTTAAACGATAGTATATAACTGTAGTGTAAAAGTTATTGATGGGATTAATTATCTCATATTCTGCCAAACCTGTCCGCCCATCAGCGGGGATGGAAACCAGTGGACTGAATGTCCTGTTATCCAGGCTATATTCCAACTCGTATAAATTTACAAGTTCATTGTTATTTATTTGCCAGTTTATCGCTGCATCGTCATGTTTTTGCCTTGTTACATTAAATTTTTTGATGTTAATATTCAATGGTGCACAAACTGAATCAAAGAAAATGGAAACAGTATCCTGCGCATACATTGGGCATTGGCTATATAATTGTTGTGTTACCCGGTAAAGGCCGGGCGCATTAACCTGGATTGAAGAGCCGATATTGGAGCCCACAATATTACCGTTGCTCGTACTCCAGGTATAAACAGAAGTTGATATCGGGTTGTAAACACTAATGGTTACCGTTGGCATACTGCTACCACAATAATATCTAACATAAGTATCGGCATCAACCTGTGGGTAATCAAACATCCTGAAAGGCGCAATAAAATCTTTTAATTCAGCTGTAAAAGAAGTTGATGCCCGGGTTTTAATTAGTACCCTGCGGAAAGGAGTTCCACATCCATTATTACTAAATGTACCCGGATCAATTCCTAACTTGGTTAGGTTTACTGAAAACTCCATGAACTGGTTCGCAACAAAACTTGTAACAAGACTATTGTCTTCTCTTACCAATCTAAATGGACCTGCCCATGTTGCGGCTACAGTAGATTGCAGCCCTGTATAAAATGCTCCTGCTGTTTTGGGTAAAATACTTGCATATCCATATACAGCGCCCGAGCCATCACCATCGAATTGACCACCCCAGTTAAAAGCAGTTGGCGTAATACTCAGTGATGTTTGTTTTATCCATATTCTTGCCTGTACCAATGTTAAAGTGGAACTTCCAAATTCTGCAGTGAAAATAATATCGCCAGGGCTGATGATATTTCCTGCCACATCAAATTTCCATGATGTATGGCCCGCATCCGGCCCGTAATTCTGGAAAGTCCGAGTTGCCCGGTTATAACTGATGTCTGTTTGATATAATTCAAAGTCAAAATACCTGCTACCCGTTGTATTTTCCAGTGCGATAGAAGAAAACATCCAGAGAGAGTCTGTCACATTAGGTCCTGCTCTCCTGATATGGGTGGCTGCATCCAGGATATCGTTTTTATCCGGGATTCCCTGTGCTACCGGACAGGTCCATGATGCGGGAGTCATACCATTCTTATTGCTACCCGAAGCGTATACCGTGGAATCATTTCCATGAAAATCGCGGTGAAAAATTGCATCCAGTAAAAGCCGGTTGTTTACAAGGCTATAAGGAGCCTGGCGCATTAACTTTGAAAATGATAATTTCCTGGTTGCAGGATTTGAAATATAGCCTCCAATAAGTGATGCTGCTCCGGTTGTGTCAATGATAAATTGTCCTGTTCCGGTATAACCATAACTGAACCAATCGTCTACTGCAGGCTGTGTTAGATTATTGTAATAATTGCTGCTTGCATCGGCTTCTATGCCAAAATTGGCTTTTACAATTGGGGTGGTTATCTGGCCAAATATAGAATTTACTGTTATTATAATAAATAATAAGAAAGGAAGAATTGGTTTCATAAGTCAGGATTTAGGATGAAAAAATTATTCTTAATACCCTGTTATTATTGACTGATTGTGCAGGTGTATATAGGGGAAACAACTGTACCTGCATTATTCAGTATAGCTGTTACCCGATAATTAATGATACCTGGTAAACATCCCATATCAGTATATTTGAATATATTCTGATTAAAATTATTCACCCAGCCTGCTGTATACCAGTTTGAATATGGATCATAAGGATCTTCATAAGTAAATTCTACTTTAAATTGCTGAATTCCATTATTTGAATTCATACTCCATTGCAGACTATGTCCACGGCCTTGTTTGTGTCCACGGAGGAAAAGGAAAGATGTTGGTGCTGGAGTTGAATACCGGCTTTCGGGTAATGGATTATGAGTAATTGTTGTTTTGCCTGTTGCAGATACCTGGATAGAAATAAACAGGCTCACTAGGAGGATGAGGTTTTTCATATATCGGAGTTTTAGTTACAAGTCCACTTTCCCGGTAAAAAAGATAGTTCTTTTTTTACCCGGATAATTGATTCAAAATGAACTATTCAGCAATGAATAATCCTTTTGTTCTTAGATGGATTGTTTTAGATATATGTTGGATATGGATTGGACTGGATATCTAAGTAAACTTATCTGCTGAACTTTTATTGTTCAGATTTTAATATTTATTTTGCTTAATAATATGGCATTAAAAAATGTGATATTTACCAGTATTTTATAGATGAGTAAGATAATAAATGAGTAAAATTTCAAATGGGTAAAATTATTATTACGATAGATGGCTGGTCATCTTGCGGTAAAAGCACGCTTGCAAAACAGATGGCAAAAATACTTGGGTATGTTTATATTGACAGTGGTGCCATGTATAGGGCCATTACTTTATACTTTTTAAGAAACCATATCGACTGGACCTACGAAAGCGATGTAAGAAAAGCATTGGAAAATATCAAGCTTCATTTTGAGTACAATGAAAAATCGCAGCAGTCAGAAATGTTCCTGAATGATGAGAACGTGGAGTATGTGATCCGTGACATGGTGATAGCAGAAAAAGTGAGTGATATAGCCGCCATTCCTTCTGTTCGAAAATTTGCCGTGGCACAACAACAATTGATGGGAAAGAAAAAAGGCATTGTAATGGATGGAAGGGATATTGGTACTACGGTTTTTCCGGATGCGGCATTAAAAATATTTATGACAGCAGATATCGCGGTTAGGGTAGAACGAAGATTCAAAGAGATGTTTGAAAAAAATCCGAATGTATCAGTTGAAGAAGTTAAGTCCAATCTTGAAATGCGTGATTATATAGATTCAAACAGGAAAGTGAGCCCGTTGCGCCAGGCTGAAGATGCGATATTAATTGATAACACCAACCTCAGTATGGAGGAACAACTAAAAATGGCTTTGAAACTTACAAAAGAATTGATTTGATCTTCCCTGCAACTAATAAAAATGTGTTTTATAAACAATGTAAGTCTCGAAGGAAGAACAACATTTTTATAGTCATAATTTTTCTCCTCATTATTTCGGGTACATCAGTTTGTTTTTTTAGTTGTGCAGGGATTAAGAAAAAAAATCACCCGTCAATGAAAGATACTGTAAGGCTTGGGCAGTATTTATTTTACGACCGGCGCTTATCTGTAAACCATACCCGGAGTTGTGGTACCTGTCACAATCCGAAATTTGCTTTCACTGATGGGTATAAACGTTCACTGGGAGCTTTTGCTGATCTGCATCAACGCAATACCCAGCCGCTTTTCAATCTTTCTTATTTAAAGTATTTTACTTCGGCAGATTCTTCCATACGTTCACCTTTACAACAAATGAACAATCCTTTATTTAATGATCACCCGTTGGAAATGGGTGCAAAAGGGAATGAAGAAAAGATATTGAAAAGAATAACAGCAGACGGGCAATATCAAAAAATGTTTACCAATTTAGGTCTGGATATTTCATGGACTAATATAAAAACAGCCATTAGTTCGTTTATGACGACCATTCAGTCTGCTAATTCAGCTTACGATAAATTTAAAAGCGGAGATACAACTGCTTTGGATGGATCACAGAAAAAAGGGATGGAATTGTTTTTTTCTTCCAGGTTAAAATGTGCATCCTGCCATGGTGGTTTTAATTTTTCAACACCTGCAATAACCGGTGAAAGCGGTGATACCATTTTCTTTTTTAATACAGGGTTGTATGATATTGATGACAAAGGTTCTTACCCGGAATATGATCAGGGGCTTTACCAGCTTACAAAAAACAAAGCAGATATGGGAAAATTCAGGGTGCCCACTTTACGCAACCTGGCCTTTACCGCTCCTTATTTTCACGATGGAACTGCCGCTGCTATAAATGATGTGATAGATAGTTATATAAATGGAGGAAGAAAAATTAGTGATGGGATTTATAAAGGTGACGGGGAACAGAATCCTTATAAACATCCGCTTGTAAATGGTTTTAATATTTCTGAAACCGATAAAATTAACCTGGTCAGTTTTTTATTCAGCCTGGGCGATTCTTCACTAATCAATGATCCTGCATATCAAAACCCGTTTACAGAAGACGAAACAAAAAAATAAATACTAATTTGCAGCAACCTTTTTAGTATGAAATTGTTTTCCTTTATTTCAATTGCGTTGATCATTTTACTGTATTCCTGTAACAGTAACCCTGTGCCTGCTTCTGCTAATAATATATATGACGAGGATGTTTTAAGATCTGTTATTTCAGATGCAGACTCTTTAAAAACTTATGATTTTGTTATTGAACGGGTGGAGAAAATAAAAAAGGCATTGCAGTCCGATAGTCCGGTTTTGTTGTGTTCTGACAGCCTGAATGGGAATCAACAATTGGCACAAACGATTGCGTTAAGAGATTCAATATTCACCAAAAATATCCGCAATCCAAAAAATAATGTTCCTTACCGTACCGAAATTTTCGGAGTGTATCCTGCAAGAGAAAGTGATTTGAGTAATGTAAGAGGCAATTATAACCTAAAGGATATTTATAGGGTGGAAATGTATAATTATCCACTCAATTTGACCACTGTTGCTATTGTAGATATACAACAAAAGAAATTACTGACAACATTTACACAGGAGCAAACACAACCCGATATCCCTTTGTATTTAAAAGATCTTGCATTAAAAATTGCAATCAATTCACCAGAAGTTTTGCAGGCTTATGGTATTAGACCGAATGAAAAAGACGCATTGATGGCAAGTACCAAAACATCGCTAAACAGAACAAGGTGTGAACGCAGCAGGCATTTGTGTGTGGCACCCACTTTTGTAAAAGACGGGAAGGCTTTGTGGGCAATCGTTGATCTTACCGATTATAAATTAGTGGGTGTGCGCTGGACCAATACTGGTACCACGGGCCCTGTAAGCCCTATCACTGAAAGAAAGTTGCAGGATGATAAAATAACTGCCTGCTTTTGTGAAAAAGAAACAGCACTGGAAAAAGATGGCTGGAAAATGAACTACATGCTTACCAGCAGTGATGGATTGCGTATTGCCGGAGTGAGCTTTAATGGTAAACCCATTCTGCAAAGTGCAAAGCTGGTTGATTGGCATGTTAGTTATAGTGGAACGGATGGTTTTGGTTACAGCGATGCAGTTGGATGCCCTTATTTTTCACAGGCAGCAGTAATCGCATTTGAGCCACCCAAAATTTTGCAGATAAAAGACGACGCAGATAATTTTACAGGCTTTGCATTAGAACAGGTATTTAAAAGTGAACTGTGGCCGGCTCCCTGTAACTATAATTACCGGCAGCGGTTTGAGTTTTATAAAGATGGCAGGTTCAGGATTGCTGCAGCAAGTATTGGCCGGGGTTGTGGTAATGACGGCACTTACCGTCCTGTATTCAGAATAGCTTTTGCAGCAGAACAAAATAATTTTGCTGAGTGGAATGGCATTGATTGGAGCAACTGGCAGCATGAAAAATGGCAATCTCAAAATGCAACAACAACTTATTCCGAAAAAAAATTTCAATACAGGTTAGCGGATAATACAGGCGGCGGGTTTCTTATGCAACCAGGGAATGGGCAATTTGGGGATGCAGGCAGAGGTGATAATGCTTATGTTTATATTACACAAAATAAGCCAGCAGTTGATGAAGGCGAATCTGATCTTGTAACGATTGGGCCATGCTGCAATACAGATTACCAGCAGGGACCGGAAAAATTTATTGAGCCATCACCCGACAATATTCAGAATAAAAAATTAGTGGTCTGGTATGTGGCACAATTAAAAAATGATGATAGCATGGGAAGGGAATATTGCTGGGCAGAATCAGTTCTGGAAAATGGTGTGTATGTAACAAAAGGATACCCATGTTTTGCAGGACCTATGTTTATTCCAATTAAAAAGTGATATGAAACCAACGAATAGCAAAACATATTTCATCTTTATTGCTTTTTGCATGTTGCCTGTTATCTTCTTGTCATGTAAAACCAGCGAAGAAGAAATAAATGTTTCTGATTATTCCTGCAAAGTGTTGCCCGCATTTGTAAAAAGTACGGGATTAGATCTGGCCCGCAGTGCCTTTAGTACCTCAGAGATACGTACCATGGGCCTGGTACTGAAAGAGTTTCCTTTGCAAGCTGGTATTGCTCTCCCTAAAATTTACCAGCATACCAGTTGGAAAAAAGGAGGGTGGCTTTCCCCGATTCAAATAGATAAGTTTGGAAATATTTTCACATCACCGGCACCTTTTATAAGCGTGTTGGATAATCCTGTGCAAAAACAAAATACTATTTACAAAATAAACAGCACGGATGGTATCATGACAGAATTTATGCAATTACCCCTGGCGGATAAAAATGATCATCGCAATCCTTATGGTATCCTTGGTCTTGCTTATAATTGCAAAGAAAATATTTTGTATGTTTCTTCAGTAGCAGGTAGTACAGCTACCAAACAAAATGGTTGCATATATGCCATCGACATAGAAAGGAAAAAAATAATTGACGAGGTCAGGGGAATTGATTTTTTTGGAATTCAGGTAGTAGTGGCTGATGATAAACTGCAATTATTGTCGGGTAGTGCCCGTAATGCAGATATTTATGCTATAAAAATTACAAGCAAAGGAACTTTTGGAAGCAGTCCACAAAAAGTAGCCACTATTGAAGGCCTGGGTTTACGGGGAGATGATAAAGTGCGTAAAATAATTTTTAAAAACTCAGACGTTATACAAGTAAAAGGACTCGCGTTTAATTATAATTTAATAGCCCCTACCGAAAAGCAGGAATCTTTTTATGAATTTTATTTCGATATAGAAACCAAACAATGGATATTAAAGGATAACAATAACACAAAATAATTTACATCACCTGATTCTCCTCTTTCAACGGTTAAAAAACTGCTTTCATCGAAAACTAATGGTATGGATTGATCTTTTTTGTTTTTTTACTTCAGCAATAAAAATGTCAAATCTGTATAAAAATTCCTTTTCCATGTAATTAGCTGAAAAGTTATTTAGGGATAAAGGTAAATGGGCAGTTAACCCCGCTACTTTATTGACATAACTGTCACTTGACTTTGACACCTAATTTGAAAAAAACCTTTACAACTCAAAGTAGGCGTGGCGCACATTGATTATTTAAAAAAATTGTGGAGAGCCGATTAGGATATGCTATGTCTGATAATCATAGAGTTATCTCAATTAGCTGTCAAAATAAAGAGTAAGGATGAAGGTGGGCAGATCGGAACATATGCTGCCGGCAGCGGTTTTCATTCAACATTTCAAACCGCAAAGGAATTTGGTATTATAAAAGAATAGCCTGTATTTATATAGATCCCAAAAAAAATCCGTCTTGTTTTAAAAGAGACGGATTTTTTATTGCTTAATAAAATAAAAACTATTGCGGATATTTAGTTATAGCGTTGTTTACAGGTTGTAAAGTACGCAGGTACCGGTATATGGCTTTGATATCAAAATCATCCAGACGAGCATACATGGCCCATGGCATGATGGTATTATTTTTTCCGGGGTTGGTTCTATAAGTTGAAGGATCCCGGTAGTTTTTAAATTTATCCAAAAACATTTCTTCAGTCCATTTGCCGATCCCGGTCAGGCTATCGGGAGTAATATTTGCAGAATTCACTTTAAAAGGCCCCATGTCAAACAGGTAACCACCGGCAAATAGTTTGGTCATCACAAACTGTCCTTTATCCATTGGGGTATGACAATCCATGCAGGCGGCAGCGTTTACCATATACCCGCCATATTTTACCATGTCGGAAATATCGGGTTTTATATTGCTATCTAATGAAGTGCTTTGCAAAGGAGGATAAGCTGCAGACAAGGGAATATGAAGATTACGGGCAGGAACTTTATTGTTATTAGGTTTCAGTGTACGCAAGAACGCAATGATACTGTATATATCATACTTACACATTTGGTTAAAATTTGAATAAGGCATGATTGGGAAAAGCGTATCCCCATTCCTACTGATCCCCCTGGTGATCGCTCTGGCAATTTCATCATCTGTCCATTTCCCTATGCCATTTACAGTATCGGGAGTAATATTCCGTGTATATACAACTCCGGGTACAGCAAATTTTTCATTGAGTTCAAATCCGCCCATTCCTTCTGTACCTTCTTTGACCGGACCTGAAAACTGGCTGAAATCACGCTGACTATGGCAGTCCATACAACTTGAAACAGTATGAGTAAGGTATTTACCACGTTCTACCATCTTCTTTATTGAATCCTCATTATTGGTTTTGGCATTACTGCTCCTTTCATTGTTGTTATTGCAGGAGATAAAAAAGGAAACCAATGCAACAAGTAAAACCAGTGCTGCTGCCAGATCAACATACTTTTTTTTCATAAATGAAAATTTAGGGGTTGCTAATTTTTGATTGTACGACAAAAGATGAAAAAATAAACGAGAAATGCAAGAAGATTCAGGTAAAAATTTAACCATTTTATGTCTTTGTGTCTTCCTGCCTTTGCGATTAATTTAAAACACAATTGGTATCTTCATATTTTAAATGTCATTTTATTCATTTCAGATACGATCTTAGCATTTATATATGAGTTTTAAAGCGAAGTATATTTCTTACAGGCAAACGGGTTGGTTCTCTAAAATTGTAACAGATTACTTAGACAATGCTTCAGCACTTCAGCCATTTTATAATTACCCATTTTCATTTGATGGGATTAAAAAAACAATTGCTGAGAGAAGGAATTATAAAACCAACCGGGCTTTACTTGTAAGTGAACTACAGAAACAATATGCGGTCGTACAAAGTTCAGAAAGTGTAAAAACGAATATCGATGCACTTTTGAATGAGGACACGTTTACTATTTGTACAGCACACCAGCCCAATATTTTTACCGGTCATTTATATTTTATTTATAAGATCCTTCATGCGATAAAACTGGCAGATGAATTAAAGAAGGAAATGCCACGTTATCATTTTGTACCGGTTTATTATATGGGCAGTGAAGATGCAGATCTGCAAGAGTTGGGTGAAGTGAACATCAATGAGAAAAAATATGAATGGCAAACAAAGCAAAAAGGTGCAGTTGGCAGAATGAAGATTGATAAAGCTTTTATTAAACTTATTGAAGAGATAGAAGGACAATTGTCAGTCGAAAAATTTGGAAAAGAGATTATATCATTAGTAAAAGAAATTTATACACTTGATAAAACCATTGAACAGTCAACTTTTGAATTTGTAAATACATTATTTGCTGATTATGGTTTGATCATATTATTACCCGATAATTCCGCATTGAAAAAAGCATTCATCGCTGTTAATAAAAAAGAACTCACAGAACAATTTTCTAATAAATTAGTTGCAGAAACCATTGCAGCATTTCCTTCAGAATATAAAGTGCAGGCTACGGGAAGGGAGATCAACCTCTTTTATTTGAAAGATGATATACGGGAACGCATTACCAAAGAAAGTTCAAAGTTTATAGTTCATAGTTCAGACATAGCATTTAGTGAGCCTGAGATAATGCAGGAGCTTGAAAAATATCCTGAAAGATTTAGTCCCAATGTTATCCTGCGCCCGGTGTTCCAGGAACTGATCTTGCCAAATATAGCTTTTATCGGTGGCGGAGGCGAGTTGGCATACTGGCTTGAATTGAAAAAAGTTTTTGACGCAGTTGAAGTTCCTTTTCCTGTATTGGTTTTGAGAAATTCTTTTATGGTTGTAAATAATAAAGTTGCGGCAAAGATGGCAGCATTGCAATTAGAAGCGACAGCATTTTTCAAACCAGCGAATATTTTAATTGAAGAACTGGTTAAAAAAGAATCGGCTGTATCACTAAACCTTGAGGAAGAAAAAAAATCACTACTTTCTTTATATCATAACATAAAAGTTACTGCAACAAGTGTGGATAGTACATTAAAGCAGCACGTAGAGGTATTGGAAACACATGCTGCAAAACGTATTGAAAAATTAGAAAGAAAAATGCTGAAAGCTGAAAAGAAAAAGTTTGAAGCACAGCAACGGCAGATCAATAAAATAAAAGAAGCGCTTTTCCCCTCCGGAATATTGCAGGAAAGGGTAGATAATTTATTGCCTTATTATTCGCTTTGGGGAAAGGAACTTATAAAAATGTTGTATGAAAATTCTGCCGGATTGCGACAGGAGTTTTGTGTTATTGAGGAAGTTCATAGTTCATAGTTCCAAGTTAACAGTCCGATTAATGCAAACCCAACTATGAACTAATAACTATGAACTGGTTCTTAGCTTTTCCACCATCTCCATCACCTGCTTTTCCAGGCCATTTTTATATTCAGTTAACTTTTTAGAAAGTGCTTCATCATTCGTTGCCAGTATCTGTGCTGCTAATATCCCCGCATTCTTTGCACCATTCAATGCTACGGTAGCAACGGGTACACCGGTTGGCATTTGTAAAATAGATAGTACAGAATCCCATCCGTCGATTGAGTTGGAAGATTTAATGGGTACACCAATAACAGGAAGCGTTGTATAAGATGCTACCATTCCCGGTAAATGCGCTGCCCCGCCTGCTCCTGCAATAATTACTTTTATACCTTTTGATGCTGCATCTATTGCATACGTTCGCATGCGCTCTGGTGTACGGTGTGCCGAAACAATCGTCATTTCATGAGCAACGTCAAATTGCTTCAGCATATCTGCCGCGCCTTGCATTACTTCAAGATCACTTTGACTTCCCATGATGATAGCTACGGTTGGTTGCATTGTTTTAGTTTCATAGTTCATAGTTCATAGTTCATAGTTCATAGTTCATAGTTCATAGTTCATAGTTCATAGTTCATAGTTCATAGTTCATAGTTCATAGTTCATAGTTCATAGTTCATAGTTCATAGTTCATAGTTCATAGTTCATAAAGCGCAAG
>JANNBU010000159.1:0-4993 GCA_031385805.1 Ferruginibacter sp. | reverse complement strand
GAAACCGCTGGTAATGATGGTATCACCCACAGCAACTTTAGCGCTTTTAGGAATATTTGATAATGTAATGATGTTGGGTTCTTTGCCGTCCCAGTTCAGCGTTCCTGTTTCACCTCCTTTTAATAATTTACCGCTGAGGTGGCTGTCTTTATGAAGCAGGCTCATTACAACGGAATAGTCATCGGAAACTTCATAAATGATGCCTACAACCGCATTGTTGATATCCACGATTCCCATTCCTTCATGCAACTGTTGTGATTTTCCTCTTGATAAAACAATGTAATTATTTTGAGTGGAGATAGAATTAGATACAACCCGTGCATGCAGGTACGTATATTCCCTGTACTGTAATACTGAATCTACCCGGATCGAATCGATCCTTGTTTTGGAAACTGTATCAGGCAGTTCAAAATCAATCTTCAATTTATTGTATAAAGCCTCATTTGCTTTTACAAGAGAATCATTTGTTTTTTTAAGATGAAAATAATTATCTACCCGGCTGTATTGTTTATTTACTTTACCGGTAACCTGGTTGGCAAAATTTCCAAATGCTGCGTGGTGGTATTTGCTGTAATGAATAATTAAATAAATACTTAATCCCTGTAAGAGCAGGAAAAAGATGAGGTTAAAATAAAGGCGAATAAATAGAAAGATGTTTCGCAATGGAGAAGGAATATTTAAAATTTAAAACCTGCCTGCCGGCAGGCAGGTTCAACATTTAAAATAAAAAGAATTAACGCATTACAAAAGGATACCGGTCATAATGTTTCAAAGCGATTCCGGTTCCTCTTACAACACTCTTCAGCGGATCATCGGCAACGTGCACCGGTAATTTAATTTTTGCTGCAAGCCTTTTATCCAATCCCCTCAACAATGCGCCACCACCGGTTATGTACAATCCGCGGCGATAAATATCTGATGCCAGTTCGGGAGGTGTGGTCTCTAATGCTTTTAGAATAGCTTCTTCTATTTTGAAAATACTTTTGTCTAATGCTTCTGCAACTTCCTGGTAACTTACCATAACCTGTTTTGGAATTCCTGTTACAAGGTCACGTCCGTTAACCGGAATATCATCGGGTGGATTGTCAAGATCTTTCATGGCTGCGCCAACCTGTATCTTAATTTGTTCGGCAGTACGTTCGCCGATCAATAAACTATGATACCGGCGCAATGCTTCCATAATGTCTGCTGTAAATTCATCCCCGGCAATACGAATGCTTTGATCGCATACAATACCTGCCAGCGCAATTACTGTAATGCCAGTTGTTCCACCGCCAATATCAATGATCATGTTCCCAACAGGTTCTTCAACATCTATACCAATACCCAATGCTGCAGCCATGGGTTCATGAATTAAATAAACTTCTTTAGCTCCAGCCTGTTCTGCACTATCCCGTACCGCACGTTTTTCTACTTCGGTGATGCTGCTTGGAATACAGATCATCATTCTCCAGCTTGGAGCAAACAATGGTTTTTTGGGATAGATCATTTTGATCATTTCCCTGATCATCAGTTCGGCAGCATTAAAATCGGCAATAACACCATCTCTCAATGGGCGAACTGTTCTGATACTTTCATGGGTTTTCTCATGCATCATCAATGCCTTCTTACCCACAGCTAATAAATTCTTGGGATTATTTCTGTCAAGAGCCACAATGGATGGTTCATTCACTACAACTTCATCATTGTGGATTATCAGCGTATTTGCGGTACCCAGATCAATTGCAATTTCTTGCGTGAAAAAATTAAAAATTCCCATATTTTTTTGTGTAACAACCGAATGTAAACAATGCAGGCAAAGTTGGAGTAAAATATTGGATTAAACAACGGCAAATATTTTTATTTTTCAGTTTTGTGACAGCTTTTTGTTATAGTCATTTTCGGTACCCGCCAACTGTATGGCAATTACTAATTTATTTAGTAGCTATACGGCTCATTAAAACATCCTAAAAACAACTATCCTGTTACGTTAGTAAACAATCCTGCCGGTGTTTATTTAAATTCATACCCGATATCATTTCTATAGAACATGTCTTCAAAATACAGTTGTTCCATCATGTAAACAGATAGTTCAGCAGCCTCTTTGATATCGGCGCCAAAAGCGGTTACAGCCAGTATTCGCCCACCATTGGTGACCACATTTTCATCCTGCTGTAAAGTGCCGGCATGAAAGACCAGGCTGTCTTCGATGCGGCCTTCATCCAGCCCTTTAATAACCATACCGGTTTCATATTTTCCAGGGTACCCGCCACTGGCTGCAACAACGGTCACAGCAGATCGTTTATCAATGTCTATTGAAATATTATTTAGTTTTTGTTGCGCTACTGCAGAAAATATTTCCACCAGGTCGTTGTTAAGCCTTGGGATAACCACTTCCGTTTCCGGATCACCCAGGCGGCAATTGTATTCAATAACAAATGGCTCTCCGCCATATATCATTAACCCAAAAAATATAAATCCTTTATAATCCAGTCCGTCTTTTTGCAACCCTTTGATGGTTGGATCTATAATGGAAGTGATTATTTTTTGTTTGAGTGTTTCATCAAAAAACGGCAGTGGGCTTACAGCTCCCATCCCGCCTGTATTAAGGCCTTTATCACCTTCCCCGATCCTTTTATAATCCTTGGCTTCGGGCAATAACACATAATGTTCTCCATCAGTTAATGCAAAAACACTCATTTCCATTCCTTCCAAAAAAGATTCAACCACTACTTTATTCCCTGCTTCCCCAAATTTTGCACGATGAATAATGAGTTCAAATTCTGCCAGTGCTTCCAGCTGGCTTTGACAGATGAGTACACCTTTTCCTGCAGCAAGTCCATCAGCTTTTATAACTACCGGTAATGGATGGTTTCTTATATATGCTACCCCTTCTTCATAATTATCTGCCGTGAACTCCCCGTAAGTTGCCGTAGGAATACTATGCCGTTGCATAAATGATTTTGCAAATGCCTTACTCCCTTCAAGCCGGGAGGCATTTTTAGAGGGCCCGATGACATTAATATTTTTAGTTTCCTTAGATCCCGCAAAAAAATCAACAATGCCTTTTACCAGTGGTTCTTCAGGCCCAACAATGATCAATCCGATCTCATTGCTAATGGCAGCTTTTTTCAGCTCTTCAAAATCAGTTATCGCAATAGGCAAATTTGTACCTTCTAAAGCCGTACCTGCATTACCAGGTGCAATAAAAAGATTACTGCAAAGGGGGCTTTGCTTTAATTTCCAGGCCAATGTATGCTCCCTGCCGCCGGAACCAATTATAAGAATATTCATGTATGAATTTTAAAGAGGATTAGACCTTTGAGAAGCGAATTTAAAATTATAGAGGTTGATAATTGCAAAATTTTTATCAACGGTACGATAAAATCAACAAATTGGTAACTTAATTTTTAAAAATTAAGTAATTGAATCGTGTGTAGTAAAAGAATTTCGCTATTTTGGGATGCTATATAAAAACCTTCAAGCAGTAAAACCAACTAATATGAGTGAACAAGCAGTAAAACAACAACATCCTAAAGGTTTATGGGTTCTCTTTGGAACTGAAATGTGGGAGCGCTTTAACTTTTATGGAATGCGGACCATATTAACGTTATTTATCGTTAATGCCCTTATGATGAGTGAAGAACAATCTTCCATTATTTATGGCGGTTTTCTTGGCCTTTGTTATTTAACCCCCATGCTTGGAGGGTTTATTGCTGATCGTTTTTTAGGAAACAGAATTTGTATTATGCTCGGGGGATTGTTAATGGCATCCGGGCAAATGTTATTGTTTTTTAGTGCAAGTATTTTTAGTGACAATCTCGAGTTAGCCCGAACGCTTCTTTATATAGCTTTAGGTGTTATCATTTTAGGCAATGGGTTTTTTAAGCCTAATATTTCCAGTATGGTTAGTAACCTGTATCCAAAAACTGAAAGAAATAAGTTGGATACGGCTTTTACAATTTTTTATATGGGAATTAACCTTGGTGCTTTTTTAGGCCAACTGATATGCCCTTTACTGGGTGATGTGGTTGATAAAAGCGGTGTTAGAGATATTTATGCTTTTAAATGGGGTTATTTAGCAGCTTCTGCGGCAATGTTGATCGGAACAGCCACATTCTTTTTTTTGAAAGATAAATACGTGAGATCGCCCGAAGGAAGACCGATCGGTGGGTTACCATCAAAAAATGAGGCCGGAGATTATGAAGAAGGGGAATCACAAAAAGCTACCTTTTCGTCAAAAGCACTTACTGCTGCTGTTATGGCGTTTATTGCATTAGGCCTGGTCTTCTTTTATGTTGTGGGCCAAAATGTGATCTATTCGATCATTTATGCAAGTGGTATTACACTTGCAGGTCTGATCATTTCTGATGGATCAATTACAAAAATTGAACGCGACCGGATATTAGTAATTTATATTGTTTCATTCTTTATTATATTCTTTTGGGCAGCTTTTGAACAGGCAGGTTCCTCATTAACTTTTATTGCCAATAACCAAACCGACAGGAACTTTTTTGGCTGGCTGATGCCACCATCGATGGTACAGATCTTCAACGGAATTTTTGTAGTTGCTTTTGCAGTACCGTTCAGTATATTATGGGACAAATTGAGGGCAAAAGGCCGGGAGCCAATTTCGCCTTTTAAGCAGGCCATTGGTTTGGCTTTAATTGCATTGAGTTATTTTATCATTGCGTATAATGTAAAAGGCCTGGGTAATTCCGGTTTATTAGCTATTCACTGGTTGATCCTGCTTTACCTGATTCAAACGTTCGGTGAACTTTGTTTATCTCCAATTGGTCTTTCATTGGTGGGTAAGCTGGCTCCAAAAAGATTCTCTTCTTTATTATATGGCGTGTTCTTTTTATCAAACGCTTCGGGTTATTCATTTGCTTTGGTAAATTTGTCGCCGGTTGCAGGCATAATTGAACCTAATGTACCAGCCAATGCATAACCCGAAGCGTTTGATAAAAAGAACACGCCATATAATAAAGAAGAGAATCTTTTTGGAGCCAGC
>JANNBU010000121.1:0-2088 GCA_031385805.1 Ferruginibacter sp. | reverse complement strand
GGTATCAGAATAGTAAACAGCATTTTCACTTGTTAAAACCGTTTTGCCGTTTATTACTTTACCACCTTTGCTGTAGGTGGCAATACCTGTTGCAAGATTGTATTCAAGTTCATTGGTATTCAAAACCGCATGGCCGTCGGTAAGTTTTACATTTCTTTTCAGGTAAGCCATCTTTTCATTGCCGATGTATTTGAATACAATCTTGCAACAGGTATTGCCACCTACAGCAAAGGTGGTAAAGTAATAAACGGCAAAACGGTTTTAACAAGTGAAAATGCTGTTTACTATTCTGATACCAAAGATGTTTTTTTTAAAAATAATGTACACCTCGTAGATGAGAAAAGTGATATGGTAGCAGACAGCCTGCGTTACAATACATTATTTAAGGAAGCATATTTCATATCCCCTACCCGCATTAAAACCCAGGATGGCATTATCCTTACAAGATCAGGAACTTATAATGTAGAAACAGGCGAAGCAGTTTTTTATGACCGTACTTCTTATAGTGACAGCGTCCGTTCAGTTACAGGAGGCAAAATGGCTTATGATAGAAACACCGGCATCCTCCAGGTAGAAGACAATGGAAAATTAGTTGATAGCGTGAATAAGGTTACCGTACTTGGAAATCAACTCCTGATAAATAAGAATACAAGTTCATTCCTGGCAACCCGTAAACCAGTGATGATCCTTTACAGGAATAATGACAGCACGTATATTGCTGCTGATACCCTTTTTTCCGGGTTAAGAAAATATGATTCAACACAGAGGAAAATTATAAACGTTACAGATACATTAAAAAAAGAAATGGCGATCAATGTATCAACAGTTACAGATTCATTGAATAAAAAAACGCTTATTAATAATTCAGCAGCGGATAGTACAGGTGCCCCGGTAACAGACAGCTTACATAAAACCGCGACTATAGAAACATCCCCACAGGACAGCATCCGGTATTTTTTGGCATTTCACCATGTAAGAATTTACAATGATTCATTGCAGGCCGTTAGTGATAGTTTGCACTACTCTACAGCAGATTCTACTTTCAAACTTTTCGGCGATCCTGTTTTCTGGAATGATAAAACACAGGTGAATGGCGATACGATGTATTTATTTACAGCAAATCAAAAACCGAAAAGACTTTTTGTTTTTAATACAGGCATTGTCATCAATAAAACAAAAGAAGGTTTGTTTAACCAGATTGGCGGAAGAACGCTAAACGCTTATTTCAAAGAAGGCGTAATAGATTATATCCGGGTAAAAGGCACACCGGCTGAAAGTATTTTTTATCCTTATGATGAAGACAGCGCCTATATTGGAATGAACAGGAGCAGCGGCGATGTAATTGACATCTATTTTATTAACAGGGAATTAAATAAAGTAAAATTTATCAATGATGTAAATGGTACCTTGTATCCATTGAAGCAGATCCCGGAAGAGGCGAAATTCCTCAAAAAATTTAAATGGATGGATAACCGCCGTCCGAAAAACAAACTGGAATTGTTTGAATAATTTATTTAAAACTCATGTTCACAGCAATCATCATCATATTCATCCTGGGCTATGCCTGTATTACGCTGGAGCATGTTATTAAAATAAACAAATCTGCCACAGCCCTTATTACAGCAGGTCTTTGCTGGACGATCTATATATTTTCAGGCGCCCCATATAAAGAAGTAAACAGCCATTTACTGGAGCATCTTGCTGATGCATCCGGTATTTTGTTTTTTTTATTGGGCGCCCTTACCATCGTAGAACTGATAGATACACATGATGGCTTTGAGATCATCACAAGCAAAATAATTACAACCAACAAACGAAAGTTGTTATGGATAGTTTGCATACTTACATTTTTCCTTTCAGCTATCCTTGACAATCTTACAACAACGATCGTAATGCTGTCGCTCGTTCGCAAAATGATATCAGCTAAAGCAGACAGGTTATCTTTTGCCGGTATGATCATCATCGCTGCAAATGCAGGCGGGGCATGGTCTCCCATTGGCGATGTAACCACCACCATGTTGTGGATCGGCGGGCAGGTTACTGCTCCCAATATTATATCCAAACTCATCCTTCCTTCTGCCGTATGTT
>JANNBU010000094.1:0-3295 GCA_031385805.1 Ferruginibacter sp. | reverse complement strand
AAATAACAAAGATGACAATAAAAATAGACGACAACCTTTCGCTGGAATCACTGGATGAAATTCATGCAGCATCTATGTTTGCTTTAATTGATGCTAACAGGCCGCATTTGCGTGAATGGCTTCCATGGGTTGATCCAATGCAATCAGTAGAAAATTTTAAAGATCATATTACTTACTGTAAAAAACTTGAAGCTGCAGGAACCGATTTTCCATTTGTTATCATGATGAATAACGAGATGGTTGGCAGGATTGGTATTCACTATATTCACCTGCATAATAAAATTGCAGCCCTGGGTTATTGGCTGGGAGATGGTTACCAGGGTAAAGGAATCATAACAAAAGCATGCAAAACATTGGTTGATCATTGCTTTAATGAACTTAGTATGAACCGGGTTGAGATCAAATGCGCAACGGGAAATCATAAGAGCCGTGCCATTGCAGAAAAATTATATTTCAAACAAGAAGGAATTCTAAGGCAGGCTGAATTGGTAAATGGGAAATTCTTAGACCTTTATTTGTATTCAATTCTTAAAGCTGAATGGAGAGATTTAATGAGATGACATCTTTCAAAGAAAAAGATGTCATCTCATTAAATCAATTTTCTGATCCCCAAATTAAAAAAAGGTTTATTAAAAGGGATAAATAGCTGCCAAAATGAGGGAAACATGGGTATTTTTTGAAAAAATCCAAATGAGCCAGGATTGGTTAAGGGATTGTTCGTCCCCACCATGTTCAATATAAAGAATTATGCTTATTTTTCCTGTCCGGTTTTCGTTCTTCATTCACAAAAACTACATTTATGAAACGATTTTTTACCCTAATTACAAAGTTGTTATTTTTTATTTTCTTTCCAGGACTCCTATTTGCCCAGCAAAAGAAAGATTACAGCATCCAGCTCAATACAGGAAAATTTATTCCTGAAGAAAATGGAATGACAGTTTTGAAAAGTTCAGATGTATTTCAGAAGAGTTTGTTTAACAACAAACATTATGTTACCATTCAATTCAATTCATTGCCCGGCCAGGAAGCAAAAACCAGGCTCAGCAATGCAGGGATACAGTTGATCGATTACATACCCAATCTTGCTTTCACAGCTGTAGTGTCTGCTGTTATTGATCCGGCAAATCTCCCTTCATTTGATATACGCAGTGTGTTTCAGTTCAGCAATAATCAAAAAGCAATGCCTGTTGTATTGAGTGGTTCAGTTCCGGCTTATGCAATAAAGGAACCGGGTTATGCCGATATAAATATATTAACGTATGAGAAATTAAATATCGCTGAAGTATTACAGGCATTCAATAATACCGGCGCAAGGATCATTGCAGAAACACCAGTTTTCAGGGAATTTACAGTGCGGATACCCACACAAAATATCAGCCTGCTGGCAAACCTTGCCTTTGTACAATGGCTTGAATTTATTGATCCGCCAAACGAACCTGAGAATCTTCCGGGAAGAACATTGCACCGGGTAAATATCTTAAACGATGGCGTAAGAAACCTCAAAGGTGATGATATAAGTGTGGGGATCTGGGATGGTGGCTCCGTAAGCCCTCACCTCGATTTCTCGCCAACGGGCCGTTTGGTCCAGGTTCAGGGGGGTGCTGCCAGTTCCCATGCAACACATTGCTCAGGTACTATTTTAGGCCGGGGTCTTATTAATCCTTCCGCAAGAGGAATGGCCCCAAATGCCAAACTTTATTCTTATGACTATAACGGTGACGTACAGGCGGAAATGGCAGCTGGTATTCCAGCCAATAACCTGATGGTAAGCAGTCATTCCTACCATGATGGATTGGGCGTACAATGCGGATTAAGCGGGGCCAATTCTGCCTATTCCCTCAGGAGTCGTAATACAGACGTGAACCTGAATAATAACATTTCTCACATGCACGTACATTCTGCCGGTAATAACCAAACCAGTTGTACCAATGGCTGGACAACCATTACGGGTACAGGAAAATCTGCAAAAAATAACCTTGTTGTAGCGGCTATCAGTATAACGGAAGCCATGACTACATTCAGCAGTTTTGGACCGATTGCAGACGGCAGGGTAAAACCTGAGATCAGCGCCATGGGTTTAAATGTATTTTCAACATACACCCCATTAAATACTTATGGTACTATATCGGGCACTTCCATGTCAACACCCGGTACAGCAGGTACGGTTGCATTATTGATCCAGGCATATAAACAATTGAATGGCGGCGCACTGCCTCCTTCTTCTTTGATAAAAAATATTGTTTGTAATACCGGCAAAGATCTTGGCAACACGGGCCCCGATTACAAATTTGGCTACGGTGGTATCAATGCGCTGCAGGCAGTAAGGATACTGGAACAAAACCGTTACATATTAAATACGATATCAACAACCAACGTACAAAATACTACTATTACTGTTCCTTCAGGTGCTTCCCGGTTAAGGGTGATGTTAACCTGGAATGACCCGGCTGCTGCAGCGAATGCCAACCCTGCATTGGTAAATGACTTAGACCTTACCGTTAGCGATGGAACCACTACCACATTGCCATGGAAATTAGACCCAACCAATCCAGCTACCAATGCAACAAGAGGAGTTGATATCGTAAGCAATATGGAACAGGTAACAATCGACAATCCTGCTGCAGGAACTTATACACTCAGCGTTGCAGGTACTGCTGTTCCAATGGGCCCACAGCAATATTCATTAACATGGTCTGTTGATCAGCCATATATAGAAGTTATTTATCCGAATGGCCCCGAATCATTCAATCCCGGTTCATCTGAAACAATCACCTGGGATAATTCAGGTGTTACCGGTAATCAAACCGTTCAGTATTCATTGGACAATGGTGTAAACTGGACCACAATTTCAACTACAGTTCCTGCAGCTACTACCCGCCTTGCGTGGACTGTTCCAACTGCAAATACTTCTACTGCATTGATAAGAATAACCAGCGGCGCCATCACTGACTTAAGTGATCTTAACTTTAAAATATTAGGTACAACCCTTGGTTTTGCATCAGCAGCAGGTACAAGTTGTAATTCCGGCCAGGTAAGTTTTGTATGGAATGCAGTAACCAATGCTACAAATTATGACATTTACAATGTTGATAATACAACCGGCAACTTTGTGATCCTGGCCGCCGATGTAACAGGTACTTCGTATACGGCTACCGGTTTAACTCCGGGAGCAAGCATGTGGTTTACCATCAGGGCTAAAAACAATACAACAGGTGCTGTGAGTGAAAGGTCTCTTGCTATCAATGCCACTGTTTCAAGTGGTGGCGGCGGACTTGGATTAATTGGAAGCATTACA
>JANNBU010000035.1:0-16739 GCA_031385805.1 Ferruginibacter sp. | reverse complement strand
TTCCAATAACATAATATGTTGTTGTTGTAAATGTTCTTTTCGGATCATCGATAAGAACATTTACTACAATACTATCGTTGGAAATACATCCATTGTTATTTGTTCCAATAACATAATATGTTGTTGTTGTCAACGGAGAAGCCACCGGGCTATTTGAATGGGGATCACTTAAAGTTATTACCGGCGACCATGTATAACTGTCAGCACCGCTTACATGAAGATCTGCGAATGTTTTGATACAGGTCACATCATTTGATTTGCTTACGTCGAGATCCGGGCCGTTCTTCAAAACAAGATCAACCTTCCTGATAAGACTGTCACAACCGGCAATAGTTCTAATTGTATCTGAATAAGTTCCGATTGTATTTACTGTGAGTCCCCAGGGCAAGGTATAAGTTTCACCATCACATATAGACGCAGTTTCACTGCTGATGAGTGCAGCTGCTACCGAAAGATTTACGGTGCGTCTCACACTGTCACATCCGTATGAAGTATGCAAAGTATCATGGTAAATTCCTGCTGCATTCACTACAAGGCCCCACGGTAAAGTATAGCTTTGGCCTGTACAAATGAAAGCATTGATAGAATTAGTTACTACTGTTGATTCAAATATCCTGATAGAATCCCTGGTTGAACAATTGTTATAGGTAAGTTTTACCCAATATAAACCGGGGTTAGTTACTGTAAAAGTATTGTTAGCAGATCCATCCTGCCACTGATAAGTGGAACCCGGCAGGTATGTAGCATCCAGTAAAAATGATGATGTGAAATTACACAACGTAGTATCATTTCCCAATTCAACATCGGGACGTGCAGGGATCGTTACGGGCAGGGAATAAGTATTTTGTCCGCCGCAAAATGTATTGAGAACAGTAAGCGTAACTGTATATGTCTGATCAACAGGTAATATCGGGTAACTGAATTGTGGTGTAGTTGCAGCAGATGTTTGGCCATTATACCCAAAGTCCCAGTTATATTGAACAGACGATCCGAAAGTAGAATAATTGATAAATGTTACCAGGTCGCTGGTATTGCAATCGAACTGGGAAATAAAATTGGCATTGGATAAACAGTTGTTCACCGGCACACAGGTGTCGGCATGTAATACAGCAGATACATGAAGGTCGATGGTTCCGGTGATCGGCAGATTTGGAGGCTGGCTGCTTCTGACAGGTGTAAAAACCTGCATATAATAATTACCGGGTGGTAAACATTTATAGGTATCCTGTGTTTGTGCATCCTGCACACAACTGCGTTCCTGCATGGCGCCACAATCTCCGATCATCAGGCGATATTTGATATCTGATGGGTTTGCATTGGTATTTTCTGTCAAATAGGTTGTTACATCCAGGGTATCCGTCCCAGTTATATCTATCCTGAACCAGGAAGTTTTATAATCAGGTGTCGTTGCTCCCGGGGGACAGGTAAGTATCGGATTATACTCTCCGTAATCAGTTCCAATACTATGACAGTCTACCATAACCGAAGCGCTGTTAATACCGGCACCAGCTAAAGAAGTTATTATTGGGTTATTACAAAAATCACCGGCATATATTACATTAATAGTATCAAACAATATAGACACTTCCAACTGGTTATTGGGATACATGGCTCCTGATAATTCCGGGTATGCGGTTGGGTTGTCAATTAAAATATAATACCGGATCGGTATTGGAGAACAATCCCTGTAAAAAACGGCTTCATCAGATGTAACCGTACAACCATTGAAAGTATTTTGTGCGACAAGTGCAAGACCCTGCGCAATGGTAGAATCTACCTGTCCTGTACTTACCACTGTAGAAAAAGGCAATGCACCATTTACATTACTTTCAAACACGGCAAATTTATATTTCTGTTGTTTACCGATCGTTTTATTTGAAATTTTCACCCTAACAATACCTGGCTTGTCTACAACAAAGCTGTACCACAAATTCCTTCTCGCTACAAAACCAACGGAAACAGTATTCGCTTGTGAAAACAAATAATTATTTACAGTTGTGTTATAAATATTTGAATTATAAACAGAACAGCTGTTAACTGTTGGATCAGTTTGCCCGGCACCGGTAGTGCAATAAAAAAAATCATTACTGGCTGCCCGGCCGGGATTTAAGGGATTTACATCCCCTGTTTTTCCGTTATGGTAAATGCTATCAGGTGGTATTAAACCGAAATCATACGCATTATTCGCATGATCAAACCGGGAATAATTACCTACCTGGTCGATATATATTGTTGGTGCTACACTGCTACAGTTGTTCCCATCGGAAGCGAAAATCACCAATGTATAAGTACCGGGTTGCAGGCGGCATATTTGTATCTGTCCATAGGAACGCAGGCATGGTTGTATTGGAGTAGCCGAAGGGAAACTGGCAGAATCTGTTCGTGCATTGCCGACATACACTACTCCCCAGTAATTTTCTGTATTAATAGCTACAAAGCTTTCCTGTGTAGTACGAAATACATAATAAGTTACTCTATTCGTGTAAATGGCACAGTTAGTGATCGGGTGTGCACTAAATGGTGTATCAAGGGTACAATTATAATTTTCCCGGTAAAGCGTATATGTTGTGTCGGTTTTTGGATAAGCTGCTGTATGACCTGCACGGGGCGCCCATTCTATCAAAAAGGGCTGGCCTGTTATTGTATCAATAGCAGCCTTGTAAGGCCTGTTGTATTTTGGTCCCGGGCATGGAAAAAATATTGAGACCGATATTTTACTGGCAAGGCCCACATAAGTCTGATAAGAACCAACCTGGCTTTGGGTTTGATTGGCATAAGTTGGCCCGATCCCATAACAAACAAGTGTGTACCAGCCGGCAGGCAAAGCATTACAAGTTCCACCAGTAGACAATACAAAACATTGCCATGGAATAGATAAAACAGATAACCCCGCAATTCCATCTGTTGCCTTACCGGAGAACAAGGTCTTAAACCCATTTTTATAACCACAACCCGTACCTCCATCAATAGAAATATTTGCCGGTGCACTAAGGTAGAACTGCCGGTAAATAGCTTTGGTAGCCGGTTGCCCGAAAACATCACAGGGCAGATAACCATTTATTGGTACAGCATTATCCTTACAGGAAAAATAATCGACTAAACTTACTACCGACCCTCCAGTAGGCGGTATAAGGGCGATGATATCACCCATATCTTCTGCAGTTGCCGGACTGTTATGAATAGTATTAACGGCATCAAACTGAACATTGACCGTGTTCGTTTGTGCAGTATTTTCCACTTCGCCAAACGATACATAAGTATAGGTTCCCGGTATGGCACAAACTTTTTCAAGACCGTTACAATCACTATTGAATTTGATACATTGAGTATAAGGAGCAAGTCCGTTTATCCGTTGAGGATATGAATGAACATTCTGTGCAATAGAAAGCGCATTGGCATCACCGAGATAAAGTTTACTCCAGGTATTAATAAGTGGAGCGGTAGAATTATATAAAGTAACTACACCACTGTCAGCTATTGCAAATTCCCTGTACATTCCTTTTTTATTTGCAGCAGAACAAACAGTATCCCATGGTAACACAGTATTGGCACAACTAAAAGAATCAACACTAACATAATTAATGCCATTTACTAATGGCTGCATTATTCCACCAACTACATTCAGCGTATCGAAAGCGCCGGGAACATTCAATGAAAAACTGTTATTGAAATAACCATTCTTTACATTTAAACTAAGCGTGAATTTCTGACCCAGTCCTGTTAAATTACAAAACGGTGCAGCAGTATTGATAAAATCCCCATAATAGCTGCTATAACTTTCTGCTGGTAGTAATGAATCGCTTCCTAAAACCTGGAGGGTATAATTACCTGGGTCGAGACAGTAGAGATCGTTTGCAGTCCGAAACTCGCTAATAATATTAACGGTATCTAATGCAGAACAGGAATTAGATACATTTTGCTTGAATAAGCGAAGAAATAAAGATTGAAAACAATAAAACTGGGAAGCATCTATCCTGATATTGGAGGTAGCAGCAAGCGTGAATGTAAAAAATGAACTAAGGTTATATATGTCTCCATTAATATTCACCCCTGATGCAGGTAAAGAAGGTGAACAAGGATGTAGTGTATGACGGCTGTTACATGCGTGGTAATCTGTTACAGTTGTGCCAACTCCTGCCTGGCTGGATGGTAAAACACCTAGACTATTTGAAGGCGGTATAGATGAAAGAATGGGTTCCGGCGCCTGCGTAGCAGCTATGCCTCCCGTTACCAGAGTTACCTGTATGCTATCATTAAAGTCGCGGTGGGAAAACAGCTGGATAGAATACGAAGTATTTGTATTCAATTGTTCACATGTATAAAATTCCCGGGCTGCCAAAAAAGTGGGCAATAAAGAATCACATCCGTCAACAACAGTCAATGAAGAAATGGGATTTATTCTTGCATCGCCCTGGTAAAGTTTATACCCGAATTTTTGTATAACGCTTGTATCCTTATACGATAGAAAAAAAGCAACATAATCAAAATAAGAAGCTGTTTTAAAAACATGCCAGGTACTTTTATTGTATTGCTGGTAATTATTTAAAGCGGTACATACTTCAGTTGCATCCTCAGTTGATTGGCAATCTACATGATACCTGGTCGTATTCACACCTTCGAAAAGTGTTCCAAAATCATAAGCCTGTGCAGGATGATCATATTCTGAAGTGGTAGCACCTGTTTCTACCTGTATGTAAACGTTACCCAATGCACTGCTCTTAGCAGAAACCTGTACCAGGTAATCTCCTTGTTCTACACAAGGATGAAAAGTACTTCCAAATAAACCGATCGGTGTAAGCCTGGTGCTGATAGCTGCTACCCCCGGTAAACAGGTATTGGTTTTATAGACTGCAAATCCCACATCACCCGATGCAATGGTGCTGCCACTCTGCGCCAGTGTAACACGAACAGTACGGGTAGTTGGTATGCTGAATTTGTACCAAACAGATTTTTGGGTTTGCCCGGCAAGGACGATAGCAGGTGCAAAGGTTTCCCCGGGTTCTACAGTAGCGGCTGAAATACTATTTATGGTAGAATTAAAACTGCCTGTCGCAAATCCGTTATTAGGAATATTTACAGTACCTGCACTGTTACAATTATCATTCTGGCAAAAACCGTTTAAAGAAATGAACAGGAATAGTAAGCAGACAAATGATCTTCTGCCCGTAAGCAAAGAAAATATACCATGTATGCTTTTGCCCATAAATTAGTTTTGATAATACCGTTTTACTTTCATTTTTTGCTGAATACTAAGATACGCTCTCTGCGTTAATATTAAAAAAGCTACTGTATTTGCCTTTCTGAATGACCACTTTTAGTCAATAACAGCTGCCTTCCCCGATAAAATAATTATATTGTGTAATGGATATTCAAAAAGAAATAAGGCTTGCGGTATTGATAGATGCCGACAATGTTCCTTACAGCAATGTAAAAGGTGTAATGGAAGAAATAGCCAAATACGGCACACCAACCTTTAAAAGAATTTATGGTGACTGGACAAAGCCCACCGTTTCCGGCTGGAAAAATGTTTTATTGGAAAATGCTATCACACCTATTCAGCAATACAGTTATACCAGTGGAAAAAATTCAAGTGATTCAGCGTTGATCATTGATGCCATGGATATTTTATATTCAGGTAAAGTGGATGGGTTTTGTATCGTATCCAGCGACAGTGATTTTACAAGACTTGCTACCAGGCTACGTGAAGCAGGTATGAAAGTATTTGGTATCGGGCAAAAGAAAACACCCAATCCTTTTATTGTTGCCTGTGATAAATTTATTTACATGGAAATTATTCCAATGGTAGATGAAACAGAAACCGGTGAAACAAAAACCAAAGAAGTAAAACAAAAACCAAAAGCATCTGTAGACAAAGTAGGTAAAGAAATCATCAAACTTATCAAAGCAACGATCAATGATCTTGCAGATGAGAATGGCTGGGCGTTTTTAGGAGAGGTTGGAAATTTATTATTAAAGAAACAACCAAACTTTGATCCGAGGAATTATGGTTTTTTAAAATTAACTCCGCTTATAAAATCACTACCGCAATTTGAGATAGATAAAAGAGAAACTGATAAGGCAGGGATAAAGCTGGTGTATATAAGGAATAAGGATTGATGAAAACCGATACCGGATACAGGATGCCAGATACCAGATCGTGGCTGTTTTATTATTTTGATATTTTAAAAAATCCAGGTAATGTGCAAAGCCAGAAATCTGTATCCTGCATCTCGTATCTGGTATCCTCTTTACAATTCACTTCTTAATATAGCGACACATTTCTCCAAACTATCTTTCCAAAACGGAATTTCGATATTAAAAACCTGTTGAATTTTTGCAGTATCCATAACAGAATACTTTGGCCGTTTTGCAGGCGTAGGATATTGAGATGAAGAAACAGGATTAACGACACAACCGCTTCCTGAAATTTCTTTTATTGCCAAAGCAAATTCATACCAGCTGATCACTCCGATATTTGAATAATTATAAATGCCTGCAGAGGGATTATCATTTTCTGTAATGATCTTCATGATAGTTTCGGCAAGATCATTAGCATAAGTAGGACATCCAAGCTGATCATTTACAACTGAGACACTTTCTTTTTCACTCATCAGGCGCAACATGGTTTTTACAAAGTTCTTTCCAAAACTGCTGTAAACCCAGGATGTTCTGATGATGATACTGGCGGGATTATTTTTTATTGCTTCAATCTCACCAAGCAGTTTGGAAGCGCCGTAAGCATTTACGGGATCTGTGGTATTTGTTTCTTTATATGGTTCTTTTGCATTGCCATTAAAAACATAATCTGTAGAAATGTGAATGAACGTTGTTCTATATTTTTTGCAAATGGCAGCCAGTTGTCCAACAGCAATGCCATTGCTTTCAAAAGCAAGTTCAGTTTCCGTTTCTGCTTTATCTACGGCGGTGTAGGCAGCACAGTTAAAACAATGGTCTATTTTATTTTCTGAAAAGAATTTTTCAACAGAAGTGAAATCGAGAATGGATAATTCAGCTTTTGACGCAAATAAAAGATGATAGGCTGGATAATGTGGCGCCAGTGTTCTGAACTCCATACCCAACTGCCCGTTGGCACCGGTTACTAGAATATTTTTTTCATTGCTCAATGTCCGGTAAGATTAAGGAATAAATTCAAAATTATTTTTACAATCTTTAAATAAAGGTTGAACAATATCTTTTTCGGAAATGATTTGTTTGCCGGCAGGTATCTTCCAGTCTATATTCAAAGCTGCATCATCGAATGCTATCCCTGCCTCTGATCCTTTGTGATAAAATGTATCACATTTATAAAGTACTTCAGCCGTTTCGCTGAGCACTGCATAGCCATGAGCGAATCCCTGCGGTATGAATAATTGTTTATGATTTTCTGCTGAAAGTTCAATAGCATAAGGTTTCCCAAATGTGGGAGAACCTTTACGGATATCAACTACTACATCAAGGATATTCCCTGCCAATACCCTGATAAATTTGGTTTGTGCATGTGGATTCAGCTGGTAATGTAATCCGCGTATAACACCATAAGAAGATTTAGCCTGATTGTCCTGTACAAATTTTATTTCTACCCCTTCGGCCAGGCAGGTATTTGCATTGTAGCTTTCAAAAAAATATCCCCTGCTGTCTTTAAATACAACGGGTTCGAATATTAGTAAACCAGGAAAATCAGTTTTAGTAAAAGGCATAAATTAATTGATAATTTTTAAATTGATAATTGATAATCCTGCTACTTAATATCCTTGTAGCTGTGGTCTGTCATTCTGATACTTCGTTCCTGAGTACAGGCTGCTGAAGAATCTCACAGGAGATGCTTCGTACCTCAGCATGACAATATTACCCATTATCAGTTATCCATTGGAATACATTTGTTTAAAATATTCAATCGTTTCCGTTAATCCGTCTTCAAATTTCTTTGTTGGCTGATACTCTAATAATTTTTTTGCCAATGAAATATCTGCCAGTGAATTCCTGATATCTCCTGCTCTTGGTTCCCTGTAAGTTGCCTCCCAGTCGCTCTTAAGATATACTTTGCAGGCATTGTACAAATAATTCACAGAAAAACTTTCCCCAACTGCCACATTATAAACTTTATTGAAAGCCTCTTTATTTTCTGTAAGCATTCCTTTTACATTCACCTGCACTGCATTTTCAATAAAAGTAAAATCCCTTGTCTGTTCTCCATCACCATTTATATAAACGGGTGTTCTGTTGATGATCCCTTTTACGAACAATGGAATTACTGCAGCGTAGGCTCCATCCGGATCCTGGCGCGGGCCAAAAATATTAAAATAGCGAAAACCGATCATGTTAATCCCGTAAACATCAGCATATACCTGTGCATACAATTCATTGGTCTTTTTTGTAGCCGCATAAGGCGACAGGCAATTACCAATTTTTGCTTCCTGTTTTGGCAAGGTAGGTTCATCTCCATACACGGATGAAGAAGATGCATAAACAAATTGTTTTACTTTATTATCTATGGCAGCTTTCAACATGTTTGCAAAGCCGCCAACATTTACATCATTAAAATAAAGTGGTTCTTTTATTGAGCGTGGTACCGAGCCAAGTGCAGCCTGGTGGCTTATATAATCAATACCTTCACATGCCTGGTTGCAGGTTTCCGCATTCCTGATATCGCCTTCAATAAATTCAAAAGCAGGATATTTTTTTAATACCGAAATGTTTTTTTCGAAACCATTTGCCATATTATCAAGCACACGCACTTTTTTGGCACCATGCATCAATAAGTATTCCGCCAGGTGGTTGCCGATAAATCCTGCGCCACCCGTTACTAAAAAACGGGAGTTGCTGATATCTTTTGTATGAAATGTGTTGCTCATTTTTTTGATACTTGATGCTGGATGCTGGATGCTGGATACCAGATACTATATACTGGATATTCCCAGATACCAGAAGCCTTATAAAGTATTTGTGATTTTTTGTTTTTCACTTTTCGTTTTTCACTTTTAACTATTTTATAGGCTCCAATAAGTTCTGCTTTTTATTTTACCCCTGTACGTTCCTTTCAGGTCTGCTACCATTGCATGCGATTTGGTGATAGACGAGAAATAAGCATCATCTAATTTTTTATAATCGTTGTGTGGTACTGTTACAATAACTGCATCATAATCATTCCCTGTTTTGGCGGTTAATCCAAATCCGTATTCATGCTTTAATTCATCACTGCTGGCATGCGGATCAACCACATCAACATTCAATGAAAATGATCTCAATTCTTTTACAACATCGGCAACTTTACTGTTTCGGATATCACTTACATTTTCTTTAAATGTAGCACCCATCACCAATACTTTTGCTTCTTTAATGTTGCCGTTGTTTTTAATGATATGCTGTAATATTTTTTTGGCAACATAGCCTGCCATCCCATCATTGATAACCCTTCCTGCAAGGATCACCTGGCTGTCGTAACCTAATTTCTGTGATTTATAAGTAAGGTAATAAGGATCAACGCCAATGCAATGTCCGCCAACAAGTCCCGGTTGAAATTTCAGAAAATTCCATTTTGTACCTGCAGCTTCCAACACTTCAAAAGTATTGATATTCATCTTATCAAAAATGATAGAGAGTTCATTCATGAGGGCTATGTTCAGGTCACGCTGGGTATTCTCAATGATCTTTGCAGCTTCGGCCACTTTAATAGAAGATGCTTTGTGCACACCGGCTTTTACAACAAGTTCATAAACTTTTGCAATGGTATCGAGGCTTTCATCACAACAACCACTTACAACTTTTACAATGGTACTTATGGTATGTTCCTTGTCGCCCGGGTTTATCCTTTCGGGTGAATACCCGATCTTATAATCAGTTACCATTTTAAGCCCGGAAATTTCTTCAATGATGGGAACACAATCTTCTTCTGTACAACCGGGATATACCGTGCTTTCGAAAACCACGTAATCGCCTTTTTTTAAAACCCTACCGATCGTGGTACTTGCTTTTTGAACCGGTACAAGGTCTGGAATATTATGCTCGTCTACGGGTGTAGGTACGGCTACAATAAAAAAGTTTGCTTTACGCAATACATCGAGGCTATTTGTAAATTCAATATCACAGTTCTCAAAAGCAGTTGAGTCCAGTTCTTTGCTTGGGTCAATATTACGTTGCATCAATGCAACCCTTTCTGCATTGATATCAAAGCCGATCACTTTTATTTTTTTTGCAAATTCCAATGCAATGGGCAGCCCCACATACCCAAGGCCTATTACGGCTAATATTTTTTTCTTATCCAAAAGATCCTGGTACATAATTGGGTTTTATTTTGTTCTTAGAAATTCTTTAGGTAATTTATTCAATTCTTCTTTAGGCAGGCTTTTAAAATACTCATAAGTTATTTTCAATCCTTCTGCCCGGTTGATCGTTGGCTGCCAGTTCAATATTTCTTTTGCTTTGCTGATATCCGGTTGGCGCTGTTTCGGATCATCTACCGGAAGTGGCTTATAAACGATCTTTTGTTTTGTACCCGTAAGTTTAATGATCTCTTCAGCAAAATCTTTTAATGATATCTCATCCGGGTTGCCCACATTGACCGGCATTGCATAATCGCTCAACAATAAACGATAGATACCTTCCACCAGGTCATCTACATAACAGAAACTCCTTGTCTGGCTGCCATCGCCAAAAACGGTAAGGTCTTCCCCACGCAATGCCTGCCCGATAAAAGCCGGCAAAGCCCTTCCGTCGTTTAACCGCATCCGTGGGCCATAAGTATTGAATATGCGGATGATCCTTGTTTCTACATTGTGAAAAGTATGGTAAGCCATGGTGATGGCTTCCTGGAAACGTTTTGCTTCATCATAAACACCTCTTGGGCCAATGGGATTTACATTACCCCAATAATTTTCATTTTGAGGATGAACCTGCGGATCGCCATAAACTTCACTGGTGCTGGCAACCAGGATACGTGCATTTTTTGCAAGGGCCAGGCCCAGGCAATTGTGTGTACCCAGTGAACCAACTTTTAATGTTTGTATGGGAATTTTTAAATAATCGATCGGACTGGCAGGAGATGCAAAATGTAAAATATAATCAAGCTTTCCTGTTACATGAATGAATTTTGAAACATCGTGATGGTAGAATTCAAAATTTTTCAATTTAAAGAGGTGCTCAATATTTTTCAGGTCCCCGGTGATAAGGTTATCCATACCGATCACATCAAAACCTTCTTTGATAAAACGATCGCATAAATGAGAACCTAAAAAACCTGCTGCTCCTGTAATTAAAACTTTACCCCCTGACCCCCTAAAGGGGGAACCTGGAGTTGAGGCGTTATTTGTTTTATTTGTATCCACTTCCTGTTTTTTAATAAACTAAAAAAAGTACCCTTATATTGCAAACTTCAACCTACTAACTACTAACTACTAACTACTAACTACTAACTATGAACTATCGCCTTTCTCCCCACACTTTCATAATGAAATCCCAGTTCTTTCATCTGTGACAGGTCAAATAAATTCCGTCCGTCAAAAATTGCTTTGGACTTCAATTTTGAAGCTATCCTGGCAAAATCGGGTGTCCTGAATTCATTCCACTCAGTAGCAATTACCAGGGCATCTGCATTTTCCAGTGCATCATATTGATTATCGGTAAATCCGATCTTATCTCCCACCAGTTCTTTTACATTCTTCATCGCCTCCGGATCAAATGCGGTAACAGTGGCGCCTGCGGCAAGCAATGCATCTATCATATACAAGGCCGGCGCTTCCCTGATATCATCGGTATTTGGTTTGAAAGCCAGGCCCCACAATGCAAAATGTTTCCCCGATAATTTACCGGAAAAATATGCGCTGATCTTAGGTATCAGGTGAGTTTTTTGAACATTATTAACATCCATAACGGCATCGAGTATCTTAAAATTATATCCGATTTCTGATGAAGATTTGGCCAACGCCTGAACATCTTTCGGAAAGCAGCTTCCACCGTACCCGATACCCGGGAATAAAAAGCGTTTTCCAATACGGTCGTCGCTACCAATACCCCGACGGATCATATCCACATCTGCACCAAGCTTTTCACATAATTGTGCAATTTCATTCATAAAACTGATCTTAACTGCCAGAAAAGAATTGGCCGCATACTTGGTAAGTTCAGCAGATTTTTCATCCATGAATATGATTGGGTTTCCCTGCCTTACAAAAGGGATATACAAATCCTTCATCAATTTAATGGCTCTTTCAGAAGTTGTGCCTATTACAACCCTGTCGGGTTTCATAAAATCATCTACAGCTACCCCTTCCCGTAAAAATTCAGGGTTTGATACAACATCAAACGACTTTTCTATATCATCACCTGAAAATGCCAAAGCACTTTTTAAAATAGCAGCCTTAACTTTTTCAGCAGTGCCCACGGGTACCGTGCTTTTATCAATGATCACCTTATAATCATTCGGCTTTATCAGTTTCCCAAGATCATCTGATACACCAAGGATATATTTCAGATCAGCACTGCCATCTTCTCCGGGAGGTGTAGGCAATGCCAAAAATATAACCTGTGCATCTTTTATTGCTTCGGGAAGTGAAGTGGTAAAATACAACCTTCCTTCTTTCAGGTTTCTTAAAAAAAGTTTTTCCAGCCCGGGTTCATAAATGGTAATTTGTCCGGAAGCTAATTTTTTTACTTTTTGTGCGTCAATATCCACACATATAACAGTGTTACCTGTTTCTGCAAAACAGGTTCCGGTTACCAAACCTACATAGCCTGTACCAATTACGGTAATTTTCATATTTTTTCGATTAAATTGTTTTGCTTACCTGCCTGTAAATTCCAACACCTGTGAAACAATGAATGCCTGTTGTTCTTCATCAAGTTCGGTATGTATCGGCAAAGAGATCACCCGTTCTGTCAGCCAATCGGTGACAGGTAAATTGTAATTACTCCCGCCAAAAGCATCAAACATTTTTTGCCTGTGGGCAGGAACAGGATAGTATATCATGGATGGAACACCTTTGTCTGCAAGAAACTGGCTGAGTGCATCACGATCTACGCCATTCAATACCAGTGTATACTGATGGAAAGCATGTTTATTATTTTCCTTACGAAACGGTATTTCTATCTTTTTATTATTTGCAAAAGCAGCATCATAATAATCAGCTGCTTTGCGCCTGGCTGCTATGTATTCATCAAGATGGCCCAGTTTAATACTTAAAATAGCTGCCTGCATGGTATCAAGCCGGGAATTACATCCAACCACATCGTGATAATATTTTTTACTTTGCCCGTGGGAAGAGATCATTTTTAATTGTGTTGCCAGTGCATCATCATCTGTAAACATGGCACCGCCATCGCCAAATGCCCCCAGGTTCTTGGAAGGATAAAATGAAGTACAGCCTATATGGCCGATACTGCCGGTTTTTTTGCTGGTTCCGTTTGAAAATGTATAATCATTGCCAATTGCCTGGGCGTTGTCTTCTATAACAAATAAGTTATGTTTTGCAGCTATTTGCATAATAACTTCCATATCTGCTGCATGACCATATAAATGCACCGGTATGATGGCTTTTGTTTTGGGTGTGATGGCTTTTTCGATCGCCGCCGGGTCAATACAGAATGTTCTTTTATCAACCTCTACAAAAACAGGCTTTATATGAAGCAAAGCTGCTACTTCCACTGTTGCGATATAGGTGAATGAAGGAGTGATCACTTCATCACCCGGTTGAAGGCCAAGCGCCATCATGGCTATTTGCAGCGCATCGGTTCCATTGGCGCAGGGTATTACGTGTTTGCTCCCGTTGTATTTTGCCAATTGAGCGGCAAATTCATTTACCGGTCCGCCGCCAATGAATTGGGAACTTTCCATTACTGCAATGACTGCGGCATCCACTTCCGCTTTTATTTTATGATACTGGGTTTTAGTATCAACCATTTGTAAAGGCCTCATAAAGTCAGTTTTAAACGGCGCAAAGATAAGATTTTGAATTCCTAAATCAAGATACCCGTTGTGAATTGATTTACCGGGCAATACCCTGTATTTTTGGGTATAAAATTATCGCTTGAGCATTATTTTTTACAATCTTTTCCTGTTATTATACTTAGCAGGCATCCGCATTGTTTCTCCCTGGAATGAAAAAGCCAGGCGCTGGATAAGAGGCAGGACTTCATTCCCTTCCCGGTCATTCCAGGAAAAAACGATCTGGATGCATTGTGCCAGCCTGGGTGAATTTGAACAAGGCAGGCCGCTGTTGGAGGAGATCAAAACACAGTACCCTTCTTATAAGATCGTATTGAGTTTTTTTTCGCCGAGCGGATACGAGGTGATGAAAAATTATTCCGGGGCCGATTATGTTCTTTACCTGCCGATGGACAATATTACTAATGCAAAAAAAATAATTGACAATATAAATCCTGCACTTGTGCTGTGGGTAAAATATGAATACTGGTATTATTATTTAACCGAATTGAAGAACAGGAATATTCCCGTGCTGCTTGTTTCCGGCATTTTCAGGAAAAGCCAGCCATTCTTTAGATGGTATGGCAGTATCTGGAAAAAAATGCTTTCCCGATTTGACTGGCTGTTTTTGCAGGATGAAGAATCTATTTCGTTGCTTGCATCGATTGGTATAAAAGACAATACCATGATTGCAGGGGATACCCGTTTTGATAGAGTGATCGCTATTGCAGAAAAAAAAGAGCCTGTAAGTCATATAAAAGAATTCATTGGGAATAACCGGGTATTGGTAGCCGGTAGTACCTGGGAAGAAGATGAAATTGAGTTATTACATTTTGTAAAAGCAAATCCCGAAATAAAATTCATTATTGCTCCTCATGAAATTCATGAAAGCAATTTACTTGATGTAAAAAAGGAATTTAAAAACCCGGTGTTATATTCTGAGCTTGCTGAAAAAAATAATTTTCCCGGAGATGTGCATGTTTTGATCATTGACAATATAGGGATGCTTTCGAGGCTTTATCAATATGCAGATGTAACATATATTGGCGGCGGCTTTGGCAGCGAAGGTGTACACAATGTACTGGAAGCCGCTGTGTATGGCAAACCGGTTGTGTTTGGGCCTGTTTATGAAAAATTTACAGAAGCGAAGGGATTGGTGGAATGTGGCGGGGCTATCAGTGTAAATGGTCCGTTGCAATTAGAAACTGAACTTGGAAAATTATTTGATGACCCGGAAGCATTGAATAAAAGCAGTACCGCGGCAAAAGATTTTGTTTACAATAATAAAGGGGCTACCAAAAAGATCATTGATCATATTCAGAGGAACCGTCTTTTGATCAACTGATCAAATTGTTTTACGGCAGGATTCATTTCATCCCAGGCAAGTTTTAATTTCAACTCACGTTTTATCCAGTACTCGGCTTCGGGATAAATAGAAAAACTGTTGATGGTTTTGATACTCCGTTCGTACATCACTTCATCTCCCCGGAAAAGTTCTTTTATAAAGAGGAAACGGTCGTTTATTCCAATTGCTTTTTTCAGATCCTTTACAGGGATCTCCTGGAGTGTATCACTTAATTCGAGGTTGGCTTGTTTTAGTTTGTCATTTAAGGAAGCAGAACGTTCCCCTGCTATTGATTCATGAAGTTCTCTTTTTTGTTTTTCTTTAACTGATTCCTGGTGGGTAAGTGTAGGTATATCTTCTACCGGGTCAAATAATAACGGAGGTTTGTTTTGTGAACTGATCTGATCCCTTGCCTTTGCATTTCTTTTTATTTCTTCCAGCTCTGCTTCCAGTTCTGCCTCATCGATCTGCAATACCTGAATTATTTTTTCTTCGGGTTGGGTATCTTTATCAGCTGTTTTTTCAAAATTAGCGGGCATGTGTATGGACACAGCCTGCTCCGGGCCTGCATTTTGCTGGCTTGCTTTTACATGCATTAATTCCGACTGCAGCATTTGAACAGTCAGCAAAAGCTGGTCCACAGAAGCATTTTGCGATAATTGTTCCTGTAGTTTTTTACAAAGGGTTTCCACCCGGTCCATATAAATGGTTTTTATTAAAACAGTTGATCACGAACATAAAATTTTGTTTTGCCCTGTGGCAGGAAACCATAATCTTTGCACGTAACGGGTTAAAGTTACAAACACAATTTTAAAAAATATACTTAATGTTTATAGAACCGAATTTTAAGGGTGAACGCAGGGGTTGGATAGAAGTGATCTGCGGAAGCATGTTTAGTGGAAAAACAGAAGAACTGATCCGCAGGCTAAAAAGGGTTAAGATCGCAAACCTGAAAGTAGAGATCTTTAAACCAACTATTGATACACGTTATGATGAAGTGAAAATAGTAAGTCATGATACCAATGCCATACAATCAACACCGGTTGATAGTTCTCAAAGGATCCTGTTATTAGCACAGAATGTAGATGTAGTGGGCATTGATGAGGCACAGTTCTTTGATGCCGAGATAGCCAATGTTTGCGAACAATTAGCTCTAAAAGGTATCAGGGTAATTGTAGCGGGGCTGGATATGGATTATCTTGGTAACCCATTTGGCCAAATGCCCAACCTGCTGGCTAAAGCCGATTATATAACCAAGTTGCACGCTATCTGTATGAAGTGTGGCAATATTGCCAATATCAGTTACCGGAAAGTTGCAGGCGGGGGACAGGTATTATTGGGTGAAAAAGATATTTATGAACCGAGGTGCAGGGAATGTGCACAGTTGAAAGATTAATATCGGTCTGACTCTTGGTCTGACCGATAAAACGAACCATCGTCAACCAAATTTTTTTATTGATCAGACCGAGGGTCAGATCA
>JANNBU010000013.1:0-2406 GCA_031385805.1 Ferruginibacter sp. | reverse complement strand
AGAAAGTGTATCCTTATTGATATGCAGTTCTATCCGGAGTCTTTCTTCAAATCTCATGTGTTCAAGTGCCAGGTAATCACTAACGATATTCAGTTCCTGTTGCAATGGGACCGTATCCATATTTTCGGCCAGCATACTGCTTCTGAGTATATTACTTAGTTCTGTTATTGCCTTCCTGGCACGTTCAGGATTTTCATCAACCAGCGCCCGGATGCTATTGTGGGCATTGAAAATAAAATGAGGATTGATATGTGATTTGATAGTTTTTAATTCAAGGGATTTTACCATCGCTTCCAGCCGGAGTTTATCTATCTGGTCATTCCTGTTCTTATTGATATAATGCCATACTAAGTATATCAGTAACCAAAGTGCTACCAGAATAAAAGTAATCAGTAATCCCCAAAAATCCATTCCTTTTCTTGGTTCTTCATATTCCCATTCTGCATTTGCATTTCTATACCAGCCGGTAGCTTTTTTAATTTTTGTAAAAGCCGTATACCTTGCAGAATCTATCTTATTATTCACCTCATAATTATAATAGTTAGTACCGGTCAGTTGAAATTCATTTTCCATTTCAATGGCTTTTTCTTTCTTTTCATTGCGGGAATATTTATCGAAAGACATGCCGGGTATTTCACTAATGAGTTTGGATCCGAAATATACTAAAATGCCAACTGATACAGTGCTTATCAAAAACATGGTCAGTACCCTTGTAAAAGAAAATTTCAGCCACTGGATACGTTTTAAAACTTCCCGCAGCAGGTGTGTAAAACCAATGAAACAAATGAAGTCGATCAGCAAGGCAATAAAAAAAACATTCCTTTTACTTTCAGGATTCAAATAATAATCGCTGGCAAACTGGTAAGCAAAAAAAAGATTGATAAGGGTCCAGCCACCCCAGCCACTCAACTGGCACAACCAATATCTTCCTGAATATTTAAACATGGGAATAAAAGTAGTTACAAATGTTGAGTAAAATACAGCATTGTTATTAATGGTGAAATGTTGTGTTTAAAGGTTTATAGTTCATAGTTTATAGTTCTTAGTTAATAGTTTCGGGTTTCTATAGTGCATCAAAACTATTAACTAAGAACTATAAACTGGTTTTATCAAACCTCAAACATTCATACTTTTGCATGGATGACGCAACTATCCACGCTCAATAAATATTTCTGGAAATATCGCTGGCTGTTCTTCCTGGGATTTTTTTTTGTGGTACTAACAAATTATTTCAGGATATTATCTCCTCAACTTACCGGTTATGTTGTTAATACTGTGGTGCAATCTATCAACACGAAGGGGCAGGGTACAACTGCACCGGTTATTGATTCTTCTGCGAATTATGATGTGATGGTGAAAATGATCATCCATAAATTCGATGAACTTTCCTTTGCGAATAAAATATTATTCACCGGGCTGGTTTTATTGGTATTGGCCATCATCAGCGGGTTTTTTATGTTTCTCATGCGGCAAACGATCATTGTGATGAGCCGCCATATTGAATTCGATCAGAAGAATGAAATATTTGTTCACTACCAGAAATTAAATACGGCTTTTTACAAAACACACAGCACCGGCGACCTCATGAACCGGATCGCAGAAGATGTGAGCCGGGTAAGAATGTACACCGGGCCGGCCATCATGTATTTTATCAACCTTGCTGCCGTGATCGGATTCAGTATTTATTTTATGCTGCGTTCCGATGTAAAACTCACGCTTGTTGCTTTATGTCCGCTACCCATACTTGCTTTCGCTATTTATTTTGTGAACACGATCATCAATAAAAAAAGTGAACGCATACAATCATTGCTTAGTGATCTCACAACCAATGCGCAGGAATCTTATTCCGGCATCCGTGTAATTAAATCTTTTGTGGAAGAAAAAGCAATGCTCGGATTCTTTAAAAAAGAAAGTGAAGCTTATCGAAGCAATGCACTAAGCCTTGCCAAAACAGAAGCCATTTATTTTCCCAGTATGGCATTGTTGATCGGGTTAAGTACACTCATAACTATTATGGTTGGGGGTTTAGATGTAGCCAATCAGGTTCCGGGCGCTTCGATAGGTAAAATTGCCGAGTTTGTAATTCCGCGCGCCGCCGCGTGCTCGAGGGCACGAGCGGCCTGTTGCGTTCTTTGAGCTATCAGAGCGTACTCGGTCGCGGCTTTGCGCTGGTGCGCGACAGCTCGGGCAACGCCGTTCGCTCGACCGCACAAGTGAAGTCCGGTGCGCTGCTGTCCGTGGAAGTAGCCGACGGCCGCTTCGGCGCGCAGGTGCTCGATTCGGGAAAGCCCCTCGCCGAGTCCAAGGAGCCCCAACCGCGCGAGAGGGATCAGTCCGCACCGGCGCAGCCATCGGCAGCCCCGTCCCAGCCTGCGCGCCGCACGAAAGATGGTGGCGGCTCCCAGG
>JANNBU010000009.1:0-3028 GCA_031385805.1 Ferruginibacter sp. | reverse complement strand
CTCCTGCTGACTTATGCGATCTGGCGCTGATTCATTAAATACAAGTCATATATTGTTTTGCCAACAGCTAATAGCTATCAGCTAAAAGCTTACTTCTTAGCCACTTTCTTTTTACCCGCAACTGTCTTACGCTTTCCTTTCCTTGTACGACTGTTTGTACGTGTACGTTGTCCACGAACTGGTAATCCTTTACGATGACGTAAACCACGGTAGCAGGCGATATCAAGCAAACGCTTAATGTTCATCTGGGTTTCACTACGCAAAGCTCCTTCTGTTTTAAACTCGTTGTTTATTACATTACGGATGGCAGTCTGCTCATCATCATTCCACTGGTTAACTTTTTTATTAAAGTCAATACCTGCTTTTCCCAGGATGTACTGAGCTGTAGAGCGGCCAATACCATAGATGTAGGTAAGACCAATTTCGCCTCTTTTATTTTTTGGTAAATCTATACCGGCAATACGAGCCATAAAGTCTATTTATTTTTTATTGTTGTTCGTTTAATGGTTTAATGGTTTAATGGTTTAATGGTTGTGTAGCCTTCGCTTCTTCCCATTTCCCACTAGCCATTCACTACTATCCTTGCTTCTGCTTAAAGCGTGGATTCTTTTTGTTGATCACATACAGGCGTCCCTTTCTCCTAACGATCTTGCAATCAACGCTGCGTTTTTTTATTGAAGCTCTTACCTTCATCTTGATTTGTTTTTATCTTTTTCTAATGACCAAAAGCTAAAAGCTGATAGCCGTATTTACTTGTATCTGAATATAATTCTACCCCTGGTTAAGTCATAAGGACTCATTTCCACCCCCACTTTATCGCCCGGCAGGATACGTATATAGTGCATCCTCATTTTTCCCGAAATGGTAGCCAGTATCTCATGTCCATTCTCTAACTTTACCTTGAACATAGCATTACTAAGCGCTTCAACTATTGTTCCGTCCTGTTTAATAAGTGCCTGTTTAGCCATAAATTTGGGAGCGCAAAGATAGGAGGAATATTTTAATTATAACCAAATAATACAGATATTTACACAATAAAAATGAATATAAATATGAAAAAAGTACTATTCGCATGCATTTCCATCAGTTTACTGGCAGTTTCCTGTAGTAAAAGTGATGACCCAACCTCCACTGCTGAAAAATACATGAGTATTACAGCTGGAAGTACCTGGAATTATCATCGTACTGACAATGTTACCCCGGCAAATTCCACAGATTATACAATAACCTCCTCAAACAGGGACACAACAGCAGCTGGAAAGTCTTATCATGTATTTACAAATAGTAATGGCAGCAGTGAATATTATAATATTACCGGTAGTGATTATTATACACTACAGGCTTTTTCCCTGGGAGGAACTGATACGACCCTGGAAAATCTCTATCTGAAAGATGGCGCTGCATTAAACAGCAGTTGGTCCCAGGCTTACACTTTAAATGTGGGTATTCCTGTGGGGGTAACAGTTACCAACAAAATCCAGGAAAAAGGTATCAGCAAAACGATTGGTTCAACGAATTATACGAATGTCATACATGTTGTTACAACAATCAGCATACCTACATTAGCCACCCTTGGGGGATCAATTACAACTGATATACATTACTATTACGCTCCAAAATATGGGATGATACAGAATGATGCGAAAATAGATCTGGTTGTACCACCAGCGGGTATTAATCAGCATACAGACACAAAAACGACATTGCAAAGTGCAACGATTCTTTAAGAGATTATAAAATTTAAAAAAGGCAACCCCGAGAAGAGGTTGCCTTTTTTAATTAAGTTAAAATATTATTTATTCTAGGATCTTCACTTCCGTTCTCCTGTTTTGTGCACGTCCATCTTCCGATTTATTGTCTGCAATAGGTTGCGAAAGCCCATATCCTTTAGCGGTAACCCTATCCGGATCTATGCCTTTTGTAAGCAGGTAAGCCCTTACCGTATTCGCCCTGTCTAATGAAAGTTTTAAATTATTGGCGGCGGTTCCTACATTGTCTGTATGCCCTCCCAGTTCAATTTTTTCATCATCCTTTCTGTTCAGGTATGCAACCAATTCATCCAATACAGCAAAGGACTCCGGCTGCAGGTTGGCTTTGCCAGTCTCGAAATTACAATCCTCCAGTATAAATGTTTTTGCCGGCTGAAACTGTATATCTACTTTAAATGCATTCTTATAATAAGCATTTCCTTTTGTGGCAGGAATATCGAGCACATTGTAACTCGTAGAATCCTTGAATCCTAAAATAAATATTTCGTATTTATCTCCTGCCGGCAGCCGTATGGAGAACCTGCCATTGCTATCAGTTAAGCCCTGATATTCTTTTGAATTTACCTGGCTTCTGAAGACGATGATCTCATTTGCCCGCATATTATTTTTAAAGTCTGCAACCGATACATCAATCGGTGCATCTTTGGGTATCGAGGCATTTTGCACCGGGTTGCTTTGTGTAAATGCAACAACTGGCATTAAAAAACACAAGAGTAAATAAAAGAAAGTTTTTTTCATATTCATATATTTCATGATACTAATTAAAGAACTACTAAAATATAACTTTAGTTGTTATTAAAATATTAAGAAGCATAAATAATTATCCACTAACGTCTTGTGCTATTAAAATATTTCGATTTCATTTTCAAGGAACCACTGTTGAAGCTACAGTAGTACAAAAGCTTAATCAGGGCTCCTTCCCGAAAACGGGGTGTAATCGTTTTCGGGGCTCTTTTTTTGTTACTTTTTTGGAGAAGCAAAAAAGTAAAGTATAAAAAACTAAAAAGAATTTCATAGGAATAGTAATATTTTTCAATTAATCAATAACACAGCACATTTAATACTATTAAACGAGTTAAACAGGTTTTACAGGCATTTAATATTTCTTTACCCGGTATGATATTTTTAAATTTTATTAGAGTTTTTTTGCATTATAATTTCTACCAGTTTTTGTGGTTTGATTTTGTTGTTTGTTAGTACTCTTTAATTTAGTTTTGGAGGTTGTTTATTAGCTGTTGCAGGAAGTTGTTGTTTTGTCT
>JANNBU010000109.1:0-2148 GCA_031385805.1 Ferruginibacter sp. | reverse complement strand
CCCTGCACCAATAATAGGGGAGTCGCCTACACGGCCATGCACTTTAAAAGCCATGCCGCTGGTGGTTACTGCGCCGGATAAATTTCCGTTGGTATCCATTGCTATCAATCCCATTGTATCATGATTGGCTGAACCATCTTCAAAAAAGTTTGGAGCAAAAGGGCCGTTTGTTTTTTTGCCTGCCTGCCGGACAGGCAGGTTCTCAATATTGATGACTGGTTTGTATTCACTGCTTTTCAGCCATTCTGCGTATGCCTTTTTTGCATCCCCTGATAGTTCAGTACTTTCCAGGTTAAACCCGTTTTCAAGCGCAAATTGCTGGGCTCCTGCACCTACCAATATAACATGCGGTGTTTTTTCCATTACTTTTCTTGCAACGGAAACAGGATGTTTTATTCTTTCCAAACCCGCTACAGCACCGCAATTGGCGTGCTCGTCCATGATACAGCTGTCTAAGGTTACAATTCCATCCCTGTCCGGATAACCACCCAAACCAACACAACAATTGATCTCATTTTCAATTTGCATGGCACCTGCTTCCACGGCATCCAAAGCCTTTCCTTTTGCAGATAATATTTTCCATGCTGCTGCGTTTACTGCCATGCCACTATCCCAGGTAGAAATGACTATCGGTTTTGTCGTTCTCTCCAAATCGTTGGCCAACGATCTTCTTGAAGTAAGTAAGGGCGCAGTCAATGCGGAAAGTTGTAAAAATTTTCTCCTGTTAAGCATAATTTATGTTTTAATAATCATCCCCCAGACAAAAAACAGATTTTCTCACTTTGTATTTTCCCCTTGTAAAATCAGGAATGTCCTGAACCTGCCCATGTTCAATGATGCTTTTTTCACTGAGTGGTGTTATGGCATACCAGCTTGCAAGATCATAGACATCTAAGGGAAATTCAACATCACGTTTTATACATTCAATAAAAGCATGATCAACAAAAAAATCCATACCTCCATGACCTGCGCCTTCGGCTTTTTCTCCGTATTTTTTCCAGATCGGATGATCATAGTCTTTCAGCCATTTTTCTGTATTATCCCAACGGTCATTTTTATTCATTTTCTTTTCCATATAAATAAATCCCTGGTTATTTTCGCCCCAGCCAAAGTCCTGCCACAGGCCTTCGGTACCTTGTATCCTGAATCCCAAATTATATGGCCTTTGCAAAGATGTGTCATGCGTAAGTAAGATCGTTTCGCCGTTGGTACATTGGATCTGTGTATTCACCACATCACCTTGTTTGAATTTCACTTTTGCATTGGGATGATTTTCCCCGCCTTTGGGATGTTCAATAATGTATTTATGCAAGCCTTTCGATTTAGAAGATATCGATGAAAGCCTTGTCATCCTGTTTCCGCGGTTTATATCCATCATAACGGCAACAGGCCCCAGACCATGTGTCGGGTATAGTTCGCCGTTACGATTCACATAATGATTTGTTCTCCACTGTGCTTCACTGTAAGCATTTTTGCCAAATTCTACTCCGCTGTTGTATGCAGTCTTTCCATCATTGAATAATACACCACGAAGGTCATGTTCATAACCACCCTGACCATGGATCAATTCACCAAACATTCCCTGTCTTACCATATTCAATATGGCCATTACATCCCTGCGGTAACAAACATTTTCCATCATCATTACCGGGATCTTTGTTTTCTCAGAGGTATTTACCAGGTCCCAGCAATCCTGTAATTTCATAGCACCACAAACTTCCATACCAACAATTTTCCCTGCCCTCATAGCATCAATTCCCTGCACTGCATGCCATTCCCATGGTGAACAGATTACAACGGCATCGACATCTGTTCGCTTTAATAAATTAAGGTAATCATGATCACCGTTCTTGTAAACTGCCGGCTCGGGCCGGTTATATTTTTTAAAGACTTTGAGCGCTTCATCAACACTTCTTTGTTGCGGATCTGCGATAGCAGTTATTTCTACATCTTCCCGTTGTAAAAAATTCCCCATGTGTTCATGAGAACGGAATCCTGCACCAATAATACCAATACGGACCTTATCTTTTATTGTTGGTGAAAATGCTTTGAGCTGGCCCGAAAGCGAAAGTGATATTCCTGCAAAAGCAGATTTTTGTAAAAAATTTCTTCTGTTCATGATTTTAAAGCCCCACCTATCCTCCCCGA
>JANNBU010000488.1:0-4983 GCA_031385805.1 Ferruginibacter sp. | reverse complement strand
AAGATCAGGCAAAAAAATTGGAGAATTATTTCCCAATTTCAGTGTGATGGTACAAGGCGGGGTAAATTATGAACCCTATAAAGCAAAACTAACAGAAAGCATTGGCCGCAACATTGATACCATTGAACTTTTTCCTGCCAGTGAAGGTTTTTTTGCGTTCCAGGATTCACAAAAAGAACCGGGTATGTTGCTGAATACCAACAGCGGTATTTTTTATGAATTTATTCCGGTAGCAGAGATCAGTAATGAAAACCCTGCAAGGCTGATGTTGAAAGATGTGAAACCAGGAGAGAACTATGCGCTCATCATCAGCAGCAATGCAGGTTTATGGGCATATAATATCGGTGACACGGTTAAATTTTTATCCACTGAACCTTACAGGCTTGTTGTTAGTGGCCGGACCAAACATTATATCTCGGCTTTCGGTGAACATGTTATTGTTGAAGAAGTAGAAGCCGCCATCCTCAGTGCAGCAAAGGAAGAAAATATAAAACTTACAGAATTTACTGTGGCGCCGCATATCAGTACAGATAATGGTAAAAGTTACCATGAATGGTTCATTGAATTTGAAAATACCCCTGAAAACCTACAGGCATTTGCAAAAAAAATTGATGACAACCTTCGTCAGAAAAATGTTTATTATGATGACCTCATTACAGGAAATATCTTGCAAACACTTAAAATTACCCCGGTACAAAAAAATGGATTTGTAGATTATATGAAAAGTATCGGGAAACTTGGTGGGCAAAATAAAGTGGCAAGGTTGGGGAATGATAGAAAAATTGCAGAGGCGTTGAAACCTTTCACTGCACCGCTTACCCCGCTCACCCCCTCCGCCCCCTAAAGGGGGAACCTGGTCTCCGCGGTTTGATCTTCTTTTATTTTTTTGTAGATTATTCTGATGATAATATTAAAAATTATATTTACGTCATGAGTAAGATGTATTCCCCCTTTAGGGGGTCAGGGGGTGTGGGTTCTATGGTTATTAACACCGCCCTTTGTTCCTTCGGTATGAGTGGACTTGTTTTCCATGCTCCTTTCATTCATGCTCATCCCGGGTTTAATTTATATGCAGTGTGGGAACGTTCCAAAAAAACTGCAGCAGCAATATATCCCGGCATCATTTCATTTGATACACTCGATTCCATGCTTGAAGATGAAGCTATTGATCTTGTAATAGTTAATACACCCAATTACACTCATTTCGAATTTGCAAAAAAAGCTTTATTAGCAGGCAAGCACGTGCTGGTAGAAAAATCATTCACCGTTACCGTTAGTGAAGCAGAAGAACTTATTCTTCTCTCAGAAAAAATGAACAGGCGGCTGGCAGTTTTTAAAAACAGGCGTTACGACAGTGATTTCAAAACAGTAAAAAAAATTGTTGAGGAAGGTTTGTTGGGAGATATTGTTGAAGTCGAATTTCACTTTAACAGGTATAAACCGGCATTAAGCCCAAAGCAACACAAAGAATCTGCGATCCCGGGTGCTGGGTTACTGCACGACCTCGGGCCACACCTTATTGACCAGGCATTGTTCCTCTTTGGAATGCCGGTATCTGTATCAGGGGAATTGAAAATAACCAGGCCGGGTTCAATCGTAAATGATTGGTTCGATGTAATACTTTTTTATCCAAAACTCACTGTGCGTTTAAAAGCGGGTCTGCTCATAGAGGAACCAATACCTGCTTATACCCTGCATGGCACAAAAGGTTCTTTCATCAAAGAACGGGCGGATATACAGGAAGATATTTTAAAACTTGGACAAAAGCCGGGAGTAAATGATTGGGGTACAGAGCCGGCATCAGCATCGGGGATACTAACTATCACCGGTAATGGCAAAACAGTGAGAACGGTTGTTCAATCACTCCGGGGCAATTATATGCAGTTTTATGATGGGTTATATGATGCACTTGTTGAAGAAAAACCATTGCCGGTTTCTGCACAGGATGGTTTGAATGTAATGAAAGTGATCGAAGCTGTGCTGGAATCAGACGGTACAACAAAAGTGATATTTTTATAGCTACTGATTAAATCAACTTCTTGCCTTATACCTTAAGCCTTTTGCCTCCTTCCCTAATTTTATCAAGCCTAATGCATCTTTACAACGATAATACTGTAAATTGCCCCACATATATTGATTAATTTAATTTAAAATACAAGTATGGCAGAAGCGCATGCAAAAAAACGCATAGCCATTTTTGGTTCTACGGGTTCAATTGGTACACAGGCTTTGGAAGTGATCAGGTCTTATCCCGAATTGATGGAAGTGGAGATATTAACGGCACAAACAAAGGAAGATCTCCTGATAACCCAGGCGTTGGAATTTTTACCCAATGCAGTAGTGATCGGCGATGAAAAAAAATACGAAAAAGTAAAAGCTGCCCTTGCTTCTACAGATGTAAAAGTTTTTTGTGGTGAAGCTGCACTTGAAGAAGTGGCGGATTTTGATACCTACGATATCATGCTGGCAGCCATTGTTGGATTTGCCGGTTTAAAGCCAACGTTAAAAGCCGTTTCAAAAGGAAAAGTTATTGCGCTTGCCAATAAAGAAACACTGGTAGTAGCCGGTGATATCGTTATGAAGATGGCACTGGAAAACAGGTCGCCGATCATACCGGTTGACAGCGAACATTCAGCCATTTTTCAATGCCTTGTTGGTGAATCACGTAACCCGATAGAAAAGATCATTCTAACAGCCAGTGGAGGTCCGTTCCTGGGAAAGAAACCAAACTTTCTTGTAAATGTAAAACGGGATCATGCTCTGCAACATCCCAACTGGAGTATGGGTGCAAAAATTACCATAGACTCTGCAACCCTTATGAATAAAGGGCTTGAGATGATAGAAGCCAAATGGTTATTTAATTTACAACCCGAACAGGTAGAAGTTGTCATTCATCCGCAAAGTATCATTCACAGTATGGTTCAGTTTGAAGACGGAAGCATAAAAGCTCAAATGGGATTACCGGATATGAAGTTGCCCATTCAATATGCACTTAGTTTCCCCGAGCGTATGCAAAACAATTATCCCAGGTTGAATTTCAGAAAATACCCGGCACTTAATTTCGAAGAACCCGATTATAAAACATTCAGGAACCTGGGCCTTGCAACAGAAGCCTTGCAAAAGGGCGGTAATATGGCCTGTGTATTAAATGCAGCCAATGAAATTGCCGTATGGGCATTTTTAAAGAACCGCATCGGATTTTTGGATATCACTGCAGTGGTAGAAAAAGCAATGCAGAGCATCAGCTTTATAGAAAAGCCAACTTTACAGGAATATTTTGACAGCGATGGCGAGGCACGTAACTTTGCCGCCTCGTTGATGAAGCTTTAGGAAACGCCGTTTAAAAGTTTAAAGGTTTAAGACGTTACTTTATAATTTTGAAATTTCAAATGTAAAAAACCTTTAAACGATTTAAACCATTAAACCCTTAAACGAGGTAACGAATAACGAATTGATTAACATTTAAAAAGGATTTTTGATTCATGACATTATTAGCAATTGACTGGAGCAGTGTGGGTTTAAAAGCAGCACAATTATTATTATCACTTTCTATACTGGTTGTTCTTCACGAATTTGGCCATTATATAACGGCCAAATGGTTCAAGTGCAGGGTTGAAAAATTTTATTTGTTTTTTGATCCCTGGTTTTCCATATTTAAAAAGAAGATCGGCGACACAGAATATGGTGTGGGCTGGCTTCCATTAGGTGGTTATGTAAAGATCTCCGGTATGGTGGATGAAAGTATGGACAAGGAACAATTAAAACTTCCGCCTCAACCATGGGAATTCAGGAGTAAACCGGCCTGGCAGCGTTTGATCATTATGGTGGGTGGAGTTACCGTAAATATTTTACTGGCATTTATTATCTATGCAGGTATATTGATGGTTTGGGGAGAAACCAAAACACCAAACCAAAGTGTTAAGAACGGAATATGGATCACCGATTCGCTGATGCATGAAATTGGATTGAAAAATGGTGACAAGATCATATCCGTAAATGATGAAGAAATAAAATACTTCGAAGACATTCCTAAAAAAATTCTTTTTGCCGGTGGTGCAAAATTGAAAGTGAGCAGGAATGATACAGATACGATTATCAATATCCCCATTGCCATCATCGGGCAATTGGTTGAAAAGAAAAGATCAAAAGCACCACTTTTATTTGAAAGGATACCGGCTATTGCCGGAGAATTTGATAAAGATGATACCAGCAATGCAAAAAAATCTGGCATGCAATATTGGGATAAAATTGTAAAAGTTGATAGTGTGCCTGTATTGTTTATGGATGATATTTTTTCTTATACTCACAATAAGAAACACACGGATGTAAACCTTACTGTAGAAAGAAAAGGAACGATTGTGAATTTAACCGCACGTGTAAATGAGTTTGGCAGGCTGGGTATTTCATTGCTCAATGAATCGCAGTATGACAGCATGGGTGTATTCAAACTTGAAAAACGGAAATATGGTTTTTTTGCAGCATTTCCTGCAGGTTTTCAACTGGCAGTAACTTCTTTGAAGGATTATATAAATAATTTCAAATTAATTTTTAAACCATCAACAGAAGCTTATAAAGGTGTGAGTGGTTTTAAAGGGATGGCTTCCATATTTTCCGGTAATGGCTGGGATTGGCAATCATTCTGGAGGATCACAGCATTTTTCTCCATTGTACTTGCATTTATGAACCTGTTGCCAATACCGGCACTCGATGGCGGCCATGTATTGTTCACATTGATAGAAATGATAACAGGACGTAAACCCAACGAAAAATTCCTGGAATATGCACAGATCGTTGGAATGGTTCTGTTACTCGCATTGATGGTTTATGCAAATGGAAATGATTGGTTTGGTTGGGGGAGAGGTAAGTAACTCATAGTTCATAGTTCATAGTTCATAGTTCATAGTTCATAGTTCATAGTTCATAGTTCATAGTTGAAACTGCCATTTTTAAAGATAGTTCAATTTTTAAGGCCCCAACTATGAA
>JANNBU010000485.1:0-9245 GCA_031385805.1 Ferruginibacter sp. | reverse complement strand
TGTACAACCGGCAGGAAGGATCTTTACCAACAAGCATCCATAGCCGCTTTTCTATACGGCGTTTTGGCTTACAACGTTGCAACTCCCACCAGGTAGCCTGCTGCACTTCAAGATTGAACGCTGACAAACAAAGTTCTCTTTTTACAAACTTATATGGATCATCAAAATCGATCCTGAAAGGAATATCCCTTTTGACCGACAATGCTCTTGCTGCAGCATACTGAAACAACTGATTGCCCAATCCACCCATAAACTGGAATACAAACATGCTTAATGAATGGTATTGATAAAGATCGTGTTAATATAAGTGTCTGCAAAAACTTTGTATCCCTGTGCATGCATCAGGTCAAATATTGCTGTTCGTTTTTCAGAGCTTGCATCATCAGTATAATGAACTGTTTCAACACAAAAGATCGTGGGCCTGTATTTATGAAAAGGAAAACTTTTTAATATTGCTTCGTCCAGTCCTTCTACATCAAGGTTTACAAATACAGGTGATTTTCCTGGAAAATTTTCATCAATTACCTGCTCAACTGTTTTTAATGGAACCTGTATTATTTCCTTGATCTTACCGTGGTTATTTTTTTCATGTGCCTCTGCTTCTGATCTTGAAAAAGTATTCAGTCCCGGGTAATTCATTATATAAAGGTCTGCCTTGTCTGATGCATTACTACCGATACCAATATTCAAACAAATATCCTTCGGCCTTTTTTTAGATAACACTGCATAAACATAAGGATCGGGTTCTATACAAACTCCCCTATACCCGGCTTCATAAAATTTATACGTATTATTGAATTTAACCGGGTGGTTAGCGCCAATATCGAGGTAAGTAAACTCCTTTATCTTTTTTGCCCCGATCAAAAAATCAACAATAATATCTTCGCCTGTTTGCGCATAAGATATAATATAAGGAGTACCTGTAAGTTTTTGATAAACCCGTTTGAAAAAATGATGGTTAATAATATTCATTATACTTTTTACTTAATTTTTTACCCGTTCTTTTTAAAAAGGTATAACCCACAGCAAGACCTTGAGCTGTTATAATCAGCAGGTCGGGCATTTTCAATAAATTCATCTTTGTCACTTACAATACTAAATTCAATTAACTGCATATTAGTTAATCGTTGTATACAGTGTGAAGGATCCAATACCCTTTGTGCATTGAACTCTGTTCTTTCTTTACCAACAGGCATACTTAGTATGAGATAGCCGCCGGACGAAATAACCCTTTGCAATTCTTCGAGTGACTGTTCAAACCCATCAGGGTTAATTGCATCCCCGTATCTTCCAAGGCCGATATGTTCTATAGTGTGCAGGCAGGATAGCGTGCTGATCGTATTGCTTTCAAAAGGTAATTGTAAAATGTCTCCTTTTAGAAAATGTAAGCCGGGCAATGTAAATGATGGCGGACGAATGTCTATGGATGTTACCGGGCAAATGGCTGTAGCCTGTCCTGTAAAGCCATCGTACCTGCTGCCAATATCGTAATGCATAGCCGGTTTCAGTTCCGATAATTTTTTTAATGCCCATATATCCTGGTAAAAATATTGTCCGCCACCGCTTTGAATATCATGCGGGGTTAAATTCAGGTATGGGTAAATATAGCGGAATGAAGGATTGCCTCCTTTCCGTTTATACTGTTTCCAGTTTTTAATAAAATCTGCATAAGCCCCCCAGATCTTTACAGGATATTTGATCCCATAAGTTTTCAATGGCTGAATAAATCTCCAGGTACCTTTAATTATATCTTTCATTAACGGTTAGCCGCTATTGGTCCGGCCGTATGATAACATTTATGTTTAACACTCACCACTATTTATTGCCGAAACAAGAAGTATAAATATCCTCATACTTTTGAGCAATATGATAAAAGTCATTTTTAACAGGTTGCTTAAAAGAAAAATGATGCCTATTGTCTTCCACTTCTTTTATCTTTTCATAAAGGTCAGTAGCAGAGCGGTATTTAAAAACCAGGCCGCAATCATATTGGTTGATCAATTCTACTGATCCCGGTACATCGGAAGCAATTACAGGTAACTTTAGTTTATTGGCTTCCATGATCACCAGGGAAGCCATTTCCGCTACACGTGAGGGCAATATCACCGCCTTGTATTTATTCATAACTGGCAAAACCTCGTCGGGATGCAATATTCCCTTATAACGTACATTATCAAAACTACTGAGATTGGCAATTTTTGTATGAGGGAGTACATCGGTGGGTGTATAAGGTCCATATAAGTCGATAACGACGGAGGGTAAATGCTTTTTAAGTTTGCTGGCTATATCCAGCAAGAGGTCAACTCCCTTTTCTTTATTCACCCTGCCAATGAAAACATAGCCACTCCTTGATTCAGTATTTACCTGTGGTGCTACACCATCAGTTCCGGGAGAAACCTGTGGTAAATAAACAATTTTATGCCCCGGTGTATTATTAATAAGCAACATTTCCTTAAACCAATGGGTCAATGAAACTATTTTATCTGCATGCTTGCCTACTGATGAAATAAAGCTGTCTTTTAAATTAATAGCGGCTGCTAAATTTTTGATTCCCGGCAAAGACCGCACGGCTCCTGTCTTTAAAAAATTTTCAAAAAAGCGTGTCAGCGCCAGGTTCAACGTTGCAGAAGACGTCTTGTTTGAAAAAAGATAACAGCTGCTGCAACGACCAGTAATTATTTTACCATTGCATGGTTGTATTCCTCCATAACGCAAAGTAGCGGTCTGGCAAACATAATTTGCCATGTGAAGGGTTACGATCGTTGCAATGCCGGCTTTTTTTGTAGCTGCCAACAAGCCAGCACTGATCCCTTCGTCTCCTCCAAATTCATTAAAATGAGAGATGAGTATATCACGGGATCTCATTTCATTCGTAAATGATGCCGAGATGAATTCCAACGATTGTTTTCCATCGTGATCAATAGCAGCAAATTTTACCACCCGGATACCCATGCCTCTTTCTTCAGATATTGTATTTGCTGAATTAAAATTAGGCACAAACCAGTATACCTCGTTTCCCCTTTCAATAAATGCATTAGCCAGCTGGTAACAATACAATTCAGTACCACCCAGCCCGTCAGGGTATAGAAAATTAGTAACAATAGCAATTTTCATTTATACCTTTTCAGCAACGATACCACAAAAAGCAGAATAGCTTATTGATTCCTTACCGGTTTTCTTAAAAATCTTATTTAAATTAAAAATGATCCGGTTAACACTTTTAAGCAGGAATAGCTGGAGTTTCGATCGCCTCTGCGTTGGGTCTACCCAGAAATTATATTTACCGAACCAGCCATGAAATAAAACTTTAAAGCCATTTGCTTCCAATATCTTACACCATTGAACCGGATCCATGCTTTTCAGATTATGTTTTTTAAGATTCTCATCATCAAAAAGTTTATGCGGCAGGTATTGCATCCAGCCCCGGAAGTTGGGAGTAGTAATGATAATTTTTCCTGCAGGCTTTAAAAGATTTACATGTGACTGGATCACTTCCCGGTAATTTTCAAAATGCTCAATGAATCCAAATGAACAAACAAGGTCATATCTGTTTGTATGATCTTTTATGAATTCAAAAAAATCTCCCGACCAGAATTCACCCGCCTGTAACCCAAGTGATGAAAGCCATTTGGGTAATTCATCTGCATTTCTTTTATTAAAATCAATCCCGTGTAATTGATATCCCTTTCTCCCAATCGCAGGGATATAAGAACCTGGAAAACTTCCAATCTCCAGGCAATTCTTATGCTCTACATTTTCCAGGTAATTATTTAACAGGTCTATCAACGGCCCTTCTGTTGCTTCAGCGAATTGCTGTTCGTTATACCCTTCATTCCAGTAATTTTCATCTGTAAGTCTCATTCAGTAAAAATGATCAGGAACTGATGTTGTTTATAAATGTATCGTAATTCTGTTCGTAACTAAACTCCTTTAAGCCCAGTTCCCTGATCTGTTTTGCCCATTTTAACCGTTTACCTTCATCACTAAATTCTTTTATCAGGCCTGCAATTAATTGTGAATTCTGTTCTGTTACAATAGCAGTATAATCCAGAGACTGAGCCCAGGTAATTGAACCGGAAGAAGCTGGCCCCCAAAACATCACAGGTAATCCGGCTGTAATATAATCAACCAATTTACTTGAAAAATTATACCGGAATTGTTCTTCATGTATAAATGAATTTAATAAAACAGCTACATCCATCTCCTCATTCATTTTATGCATTAGTTCTGCAGAATGCATAAAGGGATGAAAGGTCACATGTTTTTCTGAGAGATGTGTATATTTAGCCAGCATCTCTTTATCCCAATAAGAAAAAATATGCAATTCGCCTTTTTGCTTCCCTATATAATAAGAAATCAGATCCAGCATGGGTGCAAAATCCCCCGTATATAACGATCCCGCATAGCAGTATTTTAAACCCCGCAGGTTGATTGTCTTTTCAGGAATGATTGGGAAAATATGATCCTCCTTTCCCCTGGATGGATAAATTACATTTCCATGAACTCCGTATAACGAGAAATAATATTTTTCCATTGTTGGTGAGATACAAAACCTGCCTGAAGCATGACGGTACATTTTTCCAAACATCTCAGCGAGGTAATTTTGCCATTTACCATGATCTTCAGAAGTCAACCAGTCATCGTGCAGGATCACATAAAGCGGGATATTAAATTGCTCTGAAAAACGCAATGCATTCAACCACATTAACCGGATGCTTACCGTTAATATGATATCTGGTTGAAATGATTGAATAAGTTTTTTTACTTTACCGGTGATCAACAACTGGTTTACCAGCAAAAGACCCTTACTGTATTTTGCAAAACGGGTATAGCGTAACCTGTCTAATTTTGATTTGGAAGTATAATATTTTACGCCGGGTATCCGTGGTTGGTTTTCATCCACCCCAACTCCCTGGATAATTAATAATTTATCTTTTGGATAATGTTGAAGCAGCCTGAATAATAACGTAGCACCGGCAGAACTTAATTCAACAGGTACATCACCTAAGTATAATATTTTGGGTAACTTTTTGATTAATCCCTATTAATTACGTCCTTTCCAATTTTCAACTATCTCACCGATAGTATCCTTTAGTGATTTTGTAATATCCCAGTTTGGATAATGTGATCTTATTTTACGCAGGTCGCTGTAATAACAAATATGGTCACCATCCCTGTTCTTATTATTGTACACATACTCCATAGGTATACCGGTGAATGTTTCAGTGATGCTGAAAGCTTCCAGTATAGAACATGTATTTTCTTTACCACCCCCAAGATTATACACTTCACCTATACGTGGAGCTTTTATGAATTCTTCTATAAAACGGGCTACATCATAAGAATGGATATTATCCCTTACCTGTTTTCCCTTATAACCAAAAATGGTATATTGTTTTTTTTCGAGATTACATTTTACTAAGTAACTTAAAAACCCATGCAGTTCAACACCACTGTGGTTGGGCCCGGTAAGGCAGCCTCCCCTGAGTGAGCAGGTTGGCATGTGAAAGTATTGCCCATACTCCTGCACCATTACATCTGCTGCAACTTTTGATGCACCAAATAATGAATGTTTACTTTGATCTATGGTTAATGTCTCGCCGATACCATGCTCATATTTCTCATCGTCATAATCCCACCGTGTATCAAGTTCCTTCATATTGACCCTGTTGGGCGCATCGCCATAAACTTTATTGGTACTCATGTGCACAAAAGGAATATTGGTATTGTAACGGCGGGTAGCTTCCAGCATGTTCAGTGTGCCGGTTGCATTGATATCAAAATCTTCAAAGGGCATTGTTGCGGCCCTGTCGTGGCTGGGTTGCGCTGCGGCATGAACAATGGCATCAGGTTTTATTTCACCGATGAGCGCAATAATACCTTCCCGGTTGCGCACATCCAGTTCATGGTGCCTGAAATGTTGCAGGCTTTTTTGCAAACGTTCCTGGTTCCACCTTGTATCACCATTGGTGCCAAAAAAAACAGCCCGTTGATTATTATCTACCCCATGAATTTCCCATCCCAGGCTGGCGAAGTGAACACATACTTCTGATCCAATCAAACCTGAAGAACCTGTTACGAGTAATTTTTTCATTATTAAATTTATGAATTTAGACGTTCACAAACACCGTTAACTAGTCTGTTGTTTCGGATACTAACAGGTAATTCTCTGTAACAACTGAGTGCAGGTCCAATTCCAAAGCATCATTAATTGCTACCAGGGAAGGAACTGCATAACATTTGTATTTATTATTACTACAAAAATCCATTAAATTTTTATGTTCAAATTGAAAAGCATCTATGTTGATCTTATTCCATTCCAGCAGGATCATGGGCCTGCAACTGCGGATACAGGATACCGCTCCTTCCAATGCAAGCAGGTCTGCGCCTTCAATATCACTTTTAATAAACGAAACCATGGGTTTGTTTAGATTTGTCCAGGTCTCATCAATGGTAATACCTGCTACTTTTATCTTACCGGAAAAATTTATGCGTTTTGTATCCTTGATGCTTTCATAAGCACCATCAGCCCCGCTGGCAGTAAAAAAATCTATCTCGGCATTGATGTTACTTACTGCGTTATTGTAGATAGACCAGCGATCCTTAACACCTGAATTTTCCCATGTTCTTTTTAAATATGCAAATGTATTGGGTGAGGCTTCAAAAGAAAGTACCCTGACTGTAGGATGTTTTTTCAGGATAGGTATTGACATCAACCCGATATTTGCGCCGATATCTATGTATACAGAATTATCTTTTACAAAACCGGTTATGAATTTAAGTATATCCTGCTCGTAAATACCATCTCTTATAGCAAGATTAAAAGTTGTTGAATTCTTAGGAAAAAATACAGGCTCATCAAAATATTTAAATGAACCTCTTTGATTAAGATACCATTTATAAACCGTAGCTTTTATTATTTTCTTTAAGTAAGAATTAGACATTCAATCCGGGTGGTTTAAAATTTATGGGTTGACCTCAGGGGATATTGCAAGGATAAAGCCATCGAATGAAGCCGCTTTGGTCAGATCAATATCAAACACAATTTTGTAGCCAAATTTATTTAAACTATTGATACAATCATAATGCAACTCATTCGTGTGAGTACTTACAAAGAAGTAATCGATCATTCTTGATCCAAGACATTTTACAGCACCTTCCAGCATTTCCGATTCAAAGCCCTGTATATCTGCATGGGCAATATTAATATGACTGATGCCTTTTTGAGCAACATAATCATCCAGGCAGATCATTGGAACCTTTCCATCATTTGAACTTGACCGGCCCACAAAATAATTATCAAAAGAGGCATGCAGGTTATTCCTTTTAAAATTGCGTTCCCCCACAGCAAAATTTTTCTTCTCCGGTTCTATCATATACACTTTTCCATTTGAAGTAGTGCTGAGGAACCACATTGAATAAAAGGCCCAAAAAGCGCCGATCTCTATCATCAGGGGATTAGCCGGCATTTTACTTAAAACTTCCAGGAACATTTTTTCTTCTTCAGGTTCATGAACTCCTTTGTTCATGTATAGCATTTTGGCAATGGGTAATCCATAATATTCTCCCGTAGAAACCTGTAATCCATTGTGCATTGTTTGAAAACCTTTATAAATATTACCGGCATTGGCAACCCGTGGAATAAAAGAATTATACTCTGACTGAACAGCGATCCTTATACGATGCTCCCACTCTTCATCAAAAACAAGTTTTTCAATACTACTGTTATTATCAAATCTGCCTGCTTTCATTAAAAGCCAATACCAGAACATCCGCAATTTATACTTTGTATTATACGAATGGATCCTTATGCGGTTCCTGATCTTCTTAATCAACATACTCTTCAATAGAATTAATATCCTGGATCAGGTCGTTCCTGATCTCTTTACAGGTAAGGGCTATACTGCCGTAGCCGTAGGAATTTTTAAAATCCCATACCGTTCCCGTTGGGTTTGAAAAGTTGATCTCAAAATCAACAGCCTGAACAATTAAGTGATCCCATCCCACATTGGCAAATGAGGTTGCTGCATCAAGGTGATAATTTCCTGAGGCAAGATCAACCGGGTTTATTTTAATATTGTATTTATACACTCCTCGCTTACCCGGTAGCGTTATACTTTCAAATTGATAAAAAGACATTAATCCGATCTTAACCTGAGAGCTGCTATCGGCAAGAAATAATTCAAAAGACATATTCTCCTTACCATCTGTTGCAATAATGGCTTCTACAATTAAATACTCTCCTAAATTATATGTATGGGTTTGTTCACCATTCATATTTACCAGACCGATCTTAATGATCCTCGTATGTGTGCCGGTACCAAGATATTTTTGAACAACATTATTCCGGTTAGCAACAAATGTGTCACTATATGCTTTAATGGTCTGATCTATATTTCCAAAATATTCCAACCGGCCTTCATTTAAAAATATACCCACATTGGTCAGCACCTGTATTGCCGCCATATTATGACTAACAAATAAAACCGTTCTTCCCTCATTCTTACTTACATCTTCCATTTTCCCCAAACACTTCTTTTGAAATTGCGCATCCCCTACTGCCAGCACTTCATCAACAACGAGTATTTCCGGTTCAAGATGGGCGGCAACAGCGAAGGCTAAACGCATATACATGCCGCTGCTATACCTTTTTACCGGCGTGTCCAGGAATTTTTCTATCTCTGCAAAATCCACAATGGCATCAAAATGTTTTTTTATTTCTACCCTGTTCATACCCAGTATGGCACCATTCAGAAATATATTTTCACGTCCCGTTAATTCAGGATGAAAGCCGGTTCCTACTTCCAGCAAAGAAGCAACCCTTCCCCTTATTTTTATATTACCGCTTGTTGGTTCTGTGATACGGCTAAGTATTTTTAATAAGGTTGATTTCCCTGCTCCATTGCGGCCGATGATCCCAACCCGGTCGCCTTGTTCAATATCAAAGCTAACATCATTTAAAGCCCAGAATTCTTCTATTGAGGCAGAGGTTGAGGTTAAGGGTTTTGCGAAACTGAATATTTTTTTCGTTTTGCGTGCTATCACATCCCTTAAAGCCGTATAGTTCTCCCTTCCTTCATGAGTGATCATGTAGCTTTTGGAAAGATTTGAAACCTGGATAATAGAAGGCATGTTAGAAGATATTAGTTAGAAGTTAGAAGTTAGGAGATAGAAGATAGGTAATGCTGATTTCATTGTAATATTCTGTTGTTGGTTGATTTTATCAATCCTGTGACCATTCTTCC
>JANNBU010000105.1:0-4765 GCA_031385805.1 Ferruginibacter sp. | reverse complement strand
ATGATCAGTTTAGGATTGGCATTTGAGGCAGGATCTTCAACCACAACCGCCTGGTAAGCATTTTTTATCACAGCAAAGGTGATTACATTATTAATACTACTACTCCTGAAATAAATTCCCGGCCATCCTGCGGGGAAATATTTATAAGGATCATCCAATCTGTCGCCGGCAAACCGTACCTCATTTCCTTTTGTACCATTGACCAGTAATGTTCCATCTACAAGGAATGGCGCATTGGCATGTAAATATATCCTGCAACCGGGATCTATATTTAAAGTATATGCGGTATCTACCCGGATACCTCCGAGGATCACATAAGGCAGATCATTTGGCCAAACAGTATTTGCTGATATGACCGTGTTATTTAAAAAATGAGCATTTTGTCCATACGCCTGCAATTGTATAAACCGGTCATTGCCATTATAATTTATTAAAACACTGTCGCTGATAATAAAAGGAAGATTTGCAGTGGTTGGATTGACTGTAACAGTCACAAATACATATATACTGTCATTAGCTGCCAATTCAATATTATCCTGCTCTGTTGCTGCAACCCCGTTGATATTTATTTTAAAAGAAGAAGTTGATCCACCCATTAATTTTACTTTCGACAGCAATAATTTCTGGTTATTGTCATTAAAAATTTTAAACGACTGAGTTATTGATCCAATACTGGTGAAAACGGTATCAAATTTTATACTGTCTGCACTCAATGAAAGCCGGGCATTGGGGCTTGTAATAAATGATTCTTTTTTGCAGGAAAAAAACAAGAGCATTGAAATGATGGCTGCAGGAAATATGAGCTGAATTTTCTTCATAAAAAACAAATCTACAATAATCTATTTACTTACTGGTTTGTGTATTGAAGTATTCAAATTGTTTTGAAACACAGGGGGCACAGAGTCACGGGGTACCGAGAAGAAAAAAAATGATTTATTATGCTTTCACTGTGCCTCCAGTCATTGTGCCATTGTGTTTCAAAAAATTAATGAGTAGTAACCCCTTTATAAAATTGGTAACAGAACCAAAAGAAGGAAAAGATCGCCGGGATGCAAAGCATTGATGGGAAATATTTTTTCCTTTTGGAAACAGCTACTTCATGGATGATAAACAGTCTTTCTGCATAAACAAAATTGAATGCAAGTGAAGCAAATGCACATATCCAGCCAAACAATAAAAAAGGGAACAGGGTACCGGGTCTGAAAATAATATCTTCCCATTCCAGTACCATATATTTTGGAGGGGAAAAAACAATGAGAACAAGAAAAATGATACTCGCCACAGCAAGCCACAGAGCAAGCTTAAAGAAATTCATACAGGGTGGATTTAGTTGATACCCGGTAGATTTAAATAATTATCGCTACCATCAAAGCATAAACGATTATATATAACCATTATTGTACCTGTGGGCTGATTTCCAGGAATATACCCGGGTGCTCAGATCATAGCCTGTTTATAAATAAGGGTTCTGTTTAATGAATTATAAAACTAAATTTGAACTCTAAATAAATCTGAATCTTGAGCGGTATAAAAAAATTAGCAGGTCAAACCCTTTGGTATGGCGTGCCAACCATAGCCAGCCGGTTCCTTGGTTACCTGATGAATATGGCATTGCCTTTTTTCATTGCTTTGCCCGAAAAGACCGCCGACCTCGTACAGGTATATACCATCATTCCTTTTTTAAATGTGTTATATGCTTACGGCATGGAAACCGCTTATTTTCGGTTCTCCCAAACACACGATAAAAACAAATTATACAGCACGCTTTCCATTTCGCTTCTTTTCAGCACTATTATTTTTTCACTTGCATTGTTGTTCTTCAGAAGTTCAATTGCAACAGTAGCCGATCTGAACGATCATCCCGAATACCTGCTATGGATGATCGCTATCATAGCTGTTGATAACCTGAATACACTTCCTTTTGCCAAACTAAGGCAGGAAAACAGACCCAAACGTTATGCTTTTGCAAGGATCGCCGGTATCGTTATTAATCTGGGTATTGTAATATTTTTTTTGGGCGTGGTCCCATCTGTTTTAAAATCGAACCCCGATAGTTTTTTAAAAAACATTTATAATAAAGATGTTGGCCTGGGCTATTACCTGCTGGGCAATCTTTGCGGAAGCATTTTTACCTTGTTAATTCTTTTCAAAGAAATAAAGCAGGTCAGGATAAAATTTGATTCTGTTCTTTGGAAAGAAGTGATGCGCTACAGTGCCCCGCTGATCATTGTTGGATTGGGAGGAATGATCAATGATGTACTCAGCCGTCTTATATACCGGCATGTAGTTGACCTTCCTAAAGTACAGGCCGATCATGAACTGGGGATCTTTGCAAATATTTTCCGCATTGCATTGCTCATAACCATTATGATCCAGGCGTTCAGGATGGCGGCTGAACCATTCTTTTTTAACCAGAGTAAGAATGACAATGCACAACGAACCTATGCCCGCGTGATGAAATTTTTTGTCATCGCCTGTTGTTTTATGTTCTTGTTTATTGGTTTGTTCCTGGATGTTTTTAAATGGATATTCATAACATTTGCAAATCCTGTATGGGCTGAAGGGTTACAAATTGTTCCATTGCTTGCACTGGGCAATATTTTCCTGGGTATTTATTATAACCTGAGTGTGTGGTACAAGCTCACCAACAAAAACTTGTTTGGTGCAGTCATTACCATCATCGGCGCTGTCATTACCATTGTGCTCAATATAATACTGATCCCAAAACTCCACTACGCAGGAGCAGCCCTGGCAACTTTTAGTTGTTATTTATTTATGATGATCAGCAGTTATAAGCTGGGACAGAAATATTATCCTGTTCCATACGCAGTTAAAAAATTAACTGCATACCTGGCCATGGTTGTTTTGATCTACCTGTTGCACTTGTGCTTAGTGAATTTCATTTATGAAGCTTTGTGGTTCTCTATCATCAGTGGATTATTCTTATTTGGATTTTTTACCTGGTTTGTTGGTAAGATCGAAGCAAAAGAACTCGCAAAACTTCCATTGATCGGAAAATACTTTGCAGTAGCTAAATAAATTTTCATGAGAAAATTATTACAGCGTTTATTGAAAAAGCCACTTACCTGGATGGGAAACCGGCTGGCTGCATCTCCCAAAAAAGAAGTGGTGGACAAATCGCTTAGTGCACTTTATGACAGCAGCAAAAAAATAAAAAGCAGGCGCATAAAAGTATTGGGTACAGATCTGCTTCATGACAGGTTCATCATATTCAGCGACCAGCACAAAGGCAACAGGTCGTGGGCAGATGATTTCAGTGCTTCGGAAAAAAACTACATCGCGGCACTCAGTTATTACAACAGCAACGGATACACGTTTATTAATTTGGGAGATAGTGAGGAATTGTGGAAGTTTACTCCTCAACAGATCTTACCCGCCAATAAAGAAGTATTTGCAGCAGAAGCAGCTTTTCAACCCAAACGTTATTATAAAACTTTTGGCAATCACGATCTTATCTGGAAAAACAGGTTAGATGTAATGATGCTTTTAAAAAATATGTTTAAAATGCCCCTACCCGTTTACGAAGGCATTGTTTTAAGAAGCAGTTCAACAGGATCAAAATTAGATATTTTTTTAACCCATGGCCACCAGGGCGACCTCATGAGTGATAACAATGCACTCAGCACCTGGATCGTTGCACATATTTGGTTACCGTTGCAACGGTATTTACGCATCAACATAAATTCGCCCAGCAAAAATTTTTCTCTCCGCAATAAACACAATAAAATGATGTACGACTGGAGCAGCCGCCAAACAGGTCTTTTATTGATAACAGGGCACACACACAATCCCGTTTTTGCATCGGGAAAATATTTTGACCATCCTTCCAATAAAATAGATACCGGCGAAACAATGGATGTGATAAAGCCATCTTATTTTAATACAGGTTGCTGTTGTTTTAGTGATGGCGACATAACCGGGATAGAAATTGAAGGCGGTTATATCCGTTTAATTAAATGGCACGGGGAAGAAGCAGAGCCGAAGAGAATGGTATTGGAAGAGATAGGGTTTTCGAAACTGTTAAGGGATCTGGGGTAGATGCTGGATGCTGGATACCGGATACTGGATAAAAGCAATCCGATTAATGAAAAAATTACGATCTTAATGAACTATCAAGTATCCAGCTATCCAGCATCCAGTATATAGAACCCGCCTTTTTACTATTTTCCCCGTAATTTCAGCAAATCTCTTATTTGAAAAACAACTTCGTATATATACCAAATTAGCAAAATGTTTTCCGTAAGCAGTTTTTTAGCGAAAATGGCTTGATTATTGGTAATATTACTGTGTATTTTAAATCCCATTTTATATGTTAACCATCATTATCCTGACCAGCATTGCAATAATTGCCCTTTTTATTGGTTTTTTTGAAGTGAGAATACCTTTTATAAACGGGAAAGCAACAGCTGCTGAAAAGAAAAATAAGATTGTAAAAGAACCGGCGAAAAGCATCGAAGCTTTTTACAGAACGATCAGAGCAGAAAGCTGGCTTTACAATATAGAGAACCGCAGGGCTTCGGATGTTGCATAAATGCCTTCGTAAAATTTACACATACACCTGATATAGTTATAGAGTCCAATATCCTCAAAAACTACTCAGGAATTAATATACCTATTAAGATCCCTGTTCATCACTGAACGGGGTTTTTTATGCTTTGCCGTCATTGCAAGTAGGTTTGTCATTGCCAGCATAACTTTTCAGAAGATAACTTTCCTATAACCCCAGCCTTAAGGCTGGGGTTAT
>JANNBU010000463.1:0-1852 GCA_031385805.1 Ferruginibacter sp. | reverse complement strand
GAAATGTTACAAATAATGAGTGCTTCTCTTTTTGATAAAACACATTTAAATGAATTGCTGAAAAGCCCAGTCTATAAGAATGTCAAAGAACAAAAATGCAAACAATTAAAAATTGAACTAATTTAACGGGACACTAATGATTTAATGTATATATAAATGAATAAAAAAATGCGCCGAAACCTCAACGCATCCAATTATTAATTTTTAATTTTTAATTATCAATAAAATCACCCTTCCCATATCTCATCCTTCCCTTCCAGCCACGCCTTCACCAACGGTGTAGTTACAGACTTTGGTCTTTCTAATGGAAATCCCAGCGCCCTGTCCCAGCAAAGGCTGGCAAGTACACCCAATGCCCTGGATACACCAAACAACACGGTATAGAATTCATATTCTACCATGCCATAATGAACCAATAAAGAACCGCTGTGTGCATCCACATTCGGCCATGGATTTTTTATTTTGCCAATTGTTTTTAATACAGGAGGCACTGCTTCATAAATATTCCATACGGTTTTTACCAACGGATCATCGGGCATGTGTTTCTTTCCGAATTCCATTTGTGCGGTAAAGCGAGGATCTGTTTGCCTTAATACCGCATGGCCATAGCCAGGTACTACTTTTCCTTCACTCAATGTTTTTTTCACATACTCTACGATCTGTTCCTGGCTTGGTGTATCTGAACCGATCTCTTCCCTTAATTCATATATCCATTTAATTACTTCCTGGTTCGCCAAACCATGCAATGGGCCCGCAAGGCCATTCATACCCGCAGCTAAACTCAGGTAAGGATCGCTCAAGGCAGATCCAACCAAATGTGTTGTGTGAGCAGATACATTACCGCCTTCATGATCGGCATGAATGGTCATATACAAACGCATCAATTCATGAAATCCTTCTTCTTCATAACCCATCATGTGTGCAAAATTTCCTGCCCAATCGAGCAAACCGTTGGGTTGTATATGCTCTCCGTTCTTATACTTACGGCGATAGATATACGCAGCTACTCTTGGCAGGCGTGCAATCAGATCCATAGAATCATCAAATACCGCATCCCAGTAATCTTTTTTATTCATCCCCGCCGCATATCTTTTCGAGAACTGGCTTTCAGTTTGCAATGCCATGATTGCAACAACGAATTGTGTCATGGGGTGTGTACTTGCAGGCAATGCTTCAATGGTAGTGAACACATGATTGGGTACATGGCTCCTGCGTTGCCAGGTACTGCTCAGGTGATTTGCATCTTCTTCCGACGGCAGGTCGCCCACCAGCATCAGGTAAAATAAGCCTTCAGGTAATGGTTCGGTTCCACCTTTTACCTTAGGTAATTTTTCTCTTAACTCAGGAATTGAATATCCCCTGAAACGAATGCCATCCTGTGCATCCAGCAAAGATGTTTCAGAAACAAGGCCGGTAATACCACGCATACCCTGGTATATCTGGTTAAGGGTAACTTCCCCTATTTTTTTATCGCCGTGTTCTTTCAACAGCTCTTTAATTTCTACTGTTACTTTATCAGCTTTTTCCTTAAACCTTTCTTTAATGATACCCATTTTAAATTATGTTGTATAGTAAATGTTGAATTTGCATTTTTATGTTGCCGGCATTTGTTTTTCATGGCAACAGTGTTGTGTCACTCACTTGTACAGCAACACAAATAGCAGCAATAAAACACGCCTAAAATTACGATGAGTACTCTTGTTAAACAAAAGTTTTAAAAGAAAGTTGGCAGAAAAAAGCTAAGCCGTATTCTATTTTGGAGTTTTTTTATACAGGTAAAATGCAAGCAACCCAAAAAGGATATTGGGGGTCCAGGATGCAAGCCAGGGTGTAAAATCGCCTTTGGTGGCAA
>JANNBU010000455.1:0-2435 GCA_031385805.1 Ferruginibacter sp. | reverse complement strand
TGCCATTCTTATCCGTTTGCACATCGATGGGATTCATTACCCTCATGAAAGGGTTTTGATTAAGTTTATCTTTTGTGCTGTCTTTAATTGTATCAGTGACGGCAATACCATTCAGATAATTGTGCAGGTTGTCATCTGCGGTTTTTAAAGAAGTAGCCAGTTCATCAATACGGTAAACTTCCCAGAACTGGAGGTTTGCAGAAGATTGTAAATATTTACGAACCCTTACAGCATCAGTGATACCTGCAAGTTCAACATTTATTACACCCTTGTTTTCATCGAGGTTGATATTGGGTTGTGCAACACCAAATTTATCAATACGTTTTACAAGGATCTTATAAGTTTGATTGATAGCGCCCTTAGCGACCGTTTTTATTTTGGCGGTAACACTTTTATCACTTTCATTTGGTTTAATATCTTTATTGGGTCCTGTAAATAACTCATTTAATTTACCTGATCCGTTCTGCTTGATATACGCATTGGTAAAAAGGTCAATAAAATTATCTTCACTGTTTACTTTTTGAGCGTTGGCAGTTTGCAAGGCTTGTATAAGTTTTGGATCCTTCGAATTATTACTTAATGATTTAAGTAACCCTTCCAGGCTTACATCCATTGTTACACTGATACCACCCTGCAGGTCAAGGCCAAGGTTTAATTCATTCTCTTTACACTTTTGATACGTAGTTCCTACCAAAGGGTAGATGCTTTTATCCCTTGTGCTGTCGAGAATATGCTGCATCCTGGCTTTTACCAGTGCATTGCGGTCATCGGCAGATAAATTAGCTGCTTCTTTTTTTACCAGGCGCTCTGCCTGTGCTTTTACTTTGCCTTCATAGCTGCGTACCACCCAGGTATAAGAGAGTTCCCAAACGGATATCAGAATCAAAGCAATGGTGAAAAACCAAACTAAACCTTTCAGTTTCATGTTAAATGTACTTTTATTATCTAAGTAGTTAATTTTTTTAGAGTGTGCAAAGATAGGGGAAAAAGCATTTGAAGATGGATGCCTGTTTTTTTTAAAATTTTGCCCGTTTTATACCTAATCTGCTGGATTGGCTTTTTAAATACATAAAAAATATTTTGCATTGGTCATCCCATGGTTAACCGGGGAATGGAAAACGAAATATCGGCCGGGATATTTTATTAGTTGATGCTAAGCTGTGATAAATAATTAGTTTTGCAACTTACTATATAAAAAATCATGCAATTATCATCCTTATTAACCCGCTTTAATGAACCCGAAACCTTGAAAATGGCTAAGCTTGGCCGGGAGTTAAGAGCGAAGGGCATCGACATTACAGATCTTAGTCTTGGTGAACCCGATTTTGATACACCCCAACATATAAAAGATGCTGCTAAACAAGCCATTGATGATAATTTTAGCCATTATACACCGGTAGCGGGTTTCCTGGATCTGCGGCAGGCAGTATGTACCAAATTTGAAAAGGAAAATGGCCTTCATTATACACCCGAGCAGATCGTAGTGAGTACAGGTGCAAAACAAAGTATAGCCAATACAGTACTGGCTATTGTTGATGCAGGGGATGAAGTGATCATTCCTACGCCATATTGGGTAACGTATAGCGAGATCGTAAGGCTGGCAGGCGGAACTGTAAAACTTGTAAAAACCTTATTTGAAAATGGATATAAGATAACTCCTGCACAATTAGAAGAAAGCATAACGGATAAGACAAGGCTATTTATGTTTTCATCGCCTTGCAATCCAACAGGGGCGGTTTATACAAAAAAAGAACTGGAAGCACTGGCGGCAGTCTTTAAAAAATATCCGCAGGTATTTATCATGAGTGACGAGATCTATGAACATATTAATTTCACCGGTCAGCATGAAAGTATTGCTCAATTTGATTTTTTAAAAGAACGCGTGATCATCATCAATGGACTGAGTAAAGGATTTGCCATGACGGGCTGGAGGCTTGGGTATATGGCCGCACCTGTTGACATTGCAAAAGCCTGCGATAAGATACAGGGACAATTTACGAGTGGCGCAAATGCAGTTACACAACGGACAGCAATAGCCGCACTTTTGGGTGATATGAAGCCAACAGAAACAATGGTGAAAAAATTTAAAGAACGCCGGCAGAAAGTAATGAAATTAATAGGTGAGATACCCGGCGTTACCTGCAGTGAACCACCCGGCGCATTTTATATATTCCCGGATGTAAAAACTTATTTTGGAAAAACAACCGCAGCAGGTGACCTGATCAATAATGCCGATGACCTTTGTATGTACTTTTTAAACACTGCTCATGTATCTGTTGTAACAGGAAAGGCTTTTGGAGAACCAAATTGTATCCGCATATCATTTGCAAACAGTTCCGAAAACATCGAGAAGGGGTTCACTAAAATTAAGAATGCGTTGTTAGCACTTAAGTAAGGTGATAAAAGTAAGTTCTTAGTTTATAGTTCATAGTTGG
>JANNBU010000375.1:0-49257 GCA_031385805.1 Ferruginibacter sp. | reverse complement strand
TACATTACGCAAAATGCTTACTGGACGCCTTATTACGATGTAAAAGCAGAAAGATCAGCCTGCAATTCATTGGATTTTAATTTATAATAGTCCATGAGTTTCATCAACTCGGCTACACTTAATCCTGTCTGGCTGCCTTTTATTTCTTTATTCGATTTTAAAACACTGATCAGGTCATTTGTTGTAGCGATGCTGATATCTAATTTTTCAATTTGATTGGTTAAGTTCTCCAGGGAATCTTTTAATTTTTTTACAACAGGATTTATGATCTCCGGTGAAAGATAATTGTTGCTGAATTCAACACCGAGGATCGTTACAGTTGCCGGGCAATTAACCTGTATACTATTCACATCAACATAACTGCTCATTCCTTCAATAACGAGTTCGCTGTTTCCTTTTGAAAGCCTGGCTGTTGCAGTGTGGATCATTTCTGCACCGGAACGGTAAATAGTTACTGTTTTCAGGGTGGCTGTTACCGTATTCTTCTCATCATTTGCAAATGAGCTGGAATAAATGAATACAAATAACAGCAGGAAAGAAATATGCATTTTCATATAAACAGTTTTTATTAAAGTGAATTAATACTCGATCTTATACTTCTAATGACAAGAAGAATTAGAGAATAGATGCTTCTTTTCCCGGTATTACATAACGGATTAAAAAATAATTAAATGACAGGTAGGAATGTACGATATTCTAAAATCGGTATGATATTGCAATCGCTGCGGCAAATATTGGAGTTGACATGAACAAAAATAAATATTTACAAGGATATTATAGCTTCTTCCCATTCCCATCAACTTTACCCTTTGCTTCCAGCATGCGCATATTTTTGGCATCCTGCAAAAACTCAGAGGCGAAAATGAATTCATTGAGTAGTTTATTATCGGAGAATATAATGTCTTTGCTATTACCGGTCCATTCCTTTTTTCCATCAACCATGTAAAGGATATTGTCACCGATCTCCATCACACTATTCATATCATGTGTGTTTACAATGGTAGTCATATTGAATTCCTTGGTGATATCATAGATCAGTTTGTCTATCAGCATCGCTGTTTGCGGATCAAGACCCGAATTGGGTTCATCGCAAAATAAATATTTGGGATTTAAAACGATAGCCCTTGCAATGGCCACTCTTTTTTTCATACCACCGCTTAATTCTGATGGTAATTTTTTATTGCTGCCAACCAGGTTCACCCTTTCCAGCACTTCATTTACCCGTTTTATTTTTTTTGAATAAGGATCTGTGGTAAACATATCTAATGGGAACTTGATATTATTTTCCACGTTCATGCTGTCGAACAATGCCGAACCCTGGAAAAGCATCCCGATCTGCTGGCGTAATAATTTTCTTTCTTCTTCAGTCATGTCGGTAAAGCTTTTGCCATCATAAATGATCTCGCCTTCATCCGGTTCAAATAATCCAACTAAGCATTTTTGCAAAACTGTTTTACCACTGCCGCTGGAACCGATGATCAAATTTGCTTTCCCGGTTTCCATAATATGGCTTACACCATCAAGCACAACTTTATCGCCGAAACTTTTACTGATATTTTTAAATTCGATCATAATTTTTAAAAATCATTTATACGAATCGCCTTCGACAAGCTCAGGCTGACAGCATTCTGTCATGTTGAGCTTGTCGAAACATAGACAGAATGTGGGTGAATGAACGACTTATAACAATAAAGCCGCCAATGCATAATCCGCCAATAAGATCATTACACAACTAACCACAACCGAAGTTGTACTGCTTCTGCCGATCTCCAGCGAACCGCCTTTTACATAATATCCATAATAAGCCGGTACTGTACTTATAATAAATGCAAATGTGTATGCTTTTATCAAAGCAAAAATTACATTGTAAGGCATAAAGCTTTGTAACAATCCCTGGTCATAGGTGTTTGTTGAAAGAATTCCGGATGCTGATCCTGCCAGGCGGCCACCATAAATTCCCAATACCATTGCCAGCACTACCAGCATAGGAATGGTTAATAATGCTGCTGCGATTTTTGGCATGATGAGATATGTTTTGGTATTGATGCCCATGATCTCAAGTGCATCTATTTGTTCACTCACCCGCATATTACCCAACTCACTTGCGATCTTACTTCCTATTACACCAGCTAATACTATACAGACAAGGGTAGGAGCAAATTCGAGTATGACTGTATCCCTTACGATCTGTGCAATGGTACTTGGAGGGATCAACGGACTTACAAGCTGGTAAGAAGTCTGAACCGCACTCACCGCACCCATAAAAACAGAAATAATGCTAACAATACCCAAAGAACCTATACCGATCTCGGAACACTGGTGCATGAATTCCTTCCAATACAATTTTGCATTTTCAGGTTTGCTGAACATGCCTTTGAGCATTAAAAGGTATCGTCCGAAATGGGAAAAAAATTTCATTGATTGTTTTTACTATTTATGCTGTATGCTCGTCAGGATACTGTAGTGGCCAGACGAGTATACGCTAATTCTATGCCATCGTTTTTTTCGGGCGTTTCCACCATTTACTTTTGTTCATTTCCTCCTGCGTGTTGGTCTTGCTTTTGGATTGTGCATCTACTACTGCGATCACAACCATATTAAAGATAGAACGGATAGAACTTCCCAGTTGCAATACGTGTACCGGTTTGTTCAACCCGAGTAATATCGGGCCGATGCTATCTGCACCGCCTACTTCCTGTAACAGGTTGTATGCAATATTCCCTGCAGCCAGGTTTGGAAAAATAAGGGTATTTACTTCCCCGTTTATCAATTCTGTGAATGGATAATTCTCTTTTAAAATTTCTTTGTTGAAGGCCAGAATGCCTTGTATCTCGCCGTCACAAATCAATGAAGGTTCTTTTTGTTTTACAATTTCCCTGGCCCTGCGTACAAGATTTGCTTCTGGGGAATCGCTGCTGCCAAAATTTGAATAAGACAGCATGGCAATTTTTGGAACAATGTTAAACTGTTTTACTTCATTGGCAACTAAGAAAGTGATTTCTGCCAGTTCTTCGGCAGTAGGATTGAAGTTAACTGTTGTATCAGCCAGAAACAACGGGCCACGTTTTGTAAATAATAAATACATTCCTGCAATTTTCTTTACACCTTCTTCTGTACCGATAATTGTAATGGCAGGGCGTATGGTATCAGGATAATTCCTGCTAAGTCCGCTGATCATACAATCTGCTTCACCGGTTTCAACCATCATGCAACCAAAATGATTGCGGTCCTTCATTACTTTATATGACTCATACCTGTTAACTCCTTTGCGTTGTCTTTTTGCAAAAAACAATTCACCGAATTGTTTTCTCATCTCTTCTGTTTCATCATCTTTGGGATTGATGATGGGCATACCTTCCAGGTCAATAGAATTTTCCAATGCGATCTGTTGTATCTTTTTTTCATTACCTAACAGTATCGGGAAACCTACTTTTTCTTCCAGCACCAATTGTGCAGCTTTCAGTATTTTTATATTTTCAGCATCTGCAAAAACAACTCTTTTCGGATCCCTCCTTGCTTTATTACCAATAACACGGCTAAGCTGGTTATCTAAGCCAAGGCGTTTATTCAGTTCTATAACATAAGCATCCCAGTCTTCTATATTAACACGGGCCACACCACTTTCTATTGCGGCTTTTGCAACTGCAGGAGCAACTGTTGCCAGTAAACGTGGATCAATTGGTTTTGGAATGATATAATTTGGCCCGAATGAAATGCTTTTTTCATTGTATCCAAGCGTTACAATATCGGGCACAGCAGATTTGGCCAATTCTGATAAAGCCTTTACAGCAGCCAGTTTCATGGCTTCATTTATCTGGCGTGCCCTTACATCCAATGCGCCCCGAAAAATATACGGGAAGCCCAGCACATTATTTACCTGGTTTGGATAATCACTTCTGCCGGTTGCCATGATAAGATCCTTACGGGAAGCAATAGCCGCTTCATAAGTTATTTCTGGATCAGGATTCGCCATAGCAAATACGATGGGATTTTTTGCCATGGATTTCACCATTTCGGGTGTAACCACATTGCCAACACTTAATCCCACAAAAACATCTGCATCTTTCATGGCTTTTGCAAGCGTATACTCTTTGAATTTTGCATCCACACAAAACGGGTGTTTCAATGGTTCCACATCTTCCCTGCCTTTGTATAAGATGCCTTCTTTATCAAATACCATGAAGTTTGCAGGCTTTGCACCCAATGAGGCGTATAACCTGATACAAGCCATTGCAGCCGCACCTGCACCATTGATGACAAACTTTACCCGGTCAATTTTCTTCTTTTGAATTTCCAATGCATTCAACAATGCTGCTGAAGAAATGATGGCAGTACCATGCTGGTCATCATGCATCACGGGAATATTACATTGTGCTCTCAATTCCTGTTCTATGTAAAAACATTCAGGCGCTTTGATGTCTTCGAGATTAATGCCTCCGAAGGTTGGCTCTAATGCTTTTACGATCTGAACAAATTTTTCAGGATCCGTTTCATTTACTTCAATGTCAAAAACATCAATGTCGGCAAATATTTTAAACAATACGCCCTTGCCTTCCATAACGGGTTTGCTTGCAGCAGGACCAATATTACCGAGCCCAAGTACTGCAGTACCATTTGTAATTACAGCTACCAAATTTCCTTTGGCTGTATATTTATAAACGTCATCAGGATTTGCGGCAATTTCTTTACAGGGTTCGGCCACGCCGGGAGAATATGCAAGGGAAAGGTCGCGTTGGGTTTTAGCATCCTTGGTAGGAACTACTTCTATTTTTCCCGGCCTTCCTTTGGAGTGGTATTCTAATGCCTGTTGTCTGCGAAGTTCTTTTGCCATATTAATTCTTTGGTCCTGTTGTTATTCGTCATTGCGAGGAACGAAGCAATCTGCATGTAGGAGTAAGATTGCTTCGTTCCTCGCAATGACGTCCAAACTAGGTATGCAATTTACAAAATTAGCAGTAGCCTGCATTTTTAAAAGTATGGAGGTTATGAACTTTTTGCTTTGAATGACCAGGTTATAACAAATTCTGCTACTATATCGCCTGATTGGTCTTTGCCGGTACTTCTTGCAGCTACCATGGTGCTTTTGCCGGATGCCGCCGCTTCATTAACTGCCTGTTGAAATGAAGGTCCGTCTTCACAGGTGAAAGTAGTAATACCGGTTGCTTTTTTTAAAAATGTTCCTTCTGTTTTAATGACCAGCAAACTGATCGCCGGTTCTTTTTTGTAAGTGTATGCCATTGCAAGTAATCCTGTACTCATTTCTGCCGCCATACTCAGGCAGGCAAAATAAGTGCTTTTGAATGGGTTCTTTGAAAACCATTTATAGGGTACCGTTACTACAGCCTGGTCTGCATCTGTATATTTTAATCTTACACCACTGAAATAAGCAGCCGGCAATTTTGTGAGCAGGAAGAAGGTGAATTTGAAAGGGTTTTGAACCAGTTCGAGGAAACTGTTAGCAGGTATTGGCATTTGGTTTACTGGTTTAAGACGTTTAAGACGTTTAAGACGTTTAAGACGTTTAAGACGTTTAAGACGTTTAAGACGTTTAAGACGTTTAAGACGTTTAAGACGTTTAAGACGTTTAAGACGTTTAAATAATGGGAATGAAGTTAAACGATTTTAGTCTTTAAACGTAATATTATAGACTTCAATTTTAAAAAACCTTAAACGCTTTAAATGACTTAAACGTTCTCAACCTCGCTACTCATAGATCTTCCCATCCATCACCTTCGGGATCTACATTTCTAAGAAATCTTTCACTTTATTTTTGTCATAGCTTTTTTCCCAACTTCCAGGTATTCGCTGTTTTGTGTTTGTACGTGTTCGCGGTTCTCATTTAATATAAGAAAAACAGGGAAACCAAAACGTTGGGGATATCTATATGCCGCCATTACTTTTTTGTTTTGATTTTCCTTGCTGACAAATATGTGATCTTTTGATTTGTTAAGAATAAATAACCGCAGAGGGGCAAAGAAAATAGAGTTTACGCAGAGTATCTCTGCGTAAACTCAACTACCCATGTTCTCTGCGGTAAAAAAAATAAACAATGTAATTCAGCAAAACTATTTGCTATAGAATTATTGTTTATCAATTTCAACAATACATGCTACAATATTATTGGGTTCTGCTGCACCTGTTTTAAAATAAATACTGTTGTTGGAACCACTGCTGAAACTTACATTCCTGATTACATTGGCTGCAACGGCCTCATTAAACTTTGCTGCATAATCCTGCCTGGAGCTGTTGTTGATTGCGGTATTGATGGCGTTGTAATCCAGGGCCTGTTTGCTTACCACAATGCCCATGAAATCTTTGTTGCCGATAGCATCTGCAAGGATCGATTCACGCCTGGGGAAAAGGCGGTAACCGGTTATGCCGAAATAAGGCGAGTGTATCGGTTTGTACGGAAACAATACAAAACTTTTGCCCGATGAATCGGGGGTAAAAATATATGCATAACATTCAACCGCGTTTTTCAATTCAATTTTAAATTTAGTTCCTTTTTTTATGGGTGTTACAGTCCTGAAAATATTTCCCTGACCTGTTTGAAGTGCAATATTTTGTTTGGTATCGTTGTTGAGCAAGCCAATGTTGCATTCTAAAGCAACATTGAGGGCAGCGCCTCTTTTTTGCAGCGGATCGAGGCCATAAGCTTCTCTTACAAATTCTTTGAAGTCACCATAACGAACAAACGCCAGGCCATTTTGCCCCCACTCGGGCCCCCAGCTGTTCATGATCTGGAAAGCGCCGCCTTCAACCCGGTCGTCGTAACCTATTACACACATGGCATGGCCGCCAAAACCCATCTGTTGGCGGTCTTCATCCGAAGGGTGCCATACTTTCTGCCCCATCATCTGCTGCATAAAAGATCCGCCTACCATCATGCCTATTACAACCGGTGCGTCTTTTGCCAGGTGTTCTTTGATGGCCCGGATACTTATGCCATTTACATCATCACTTTCTGTAAGCCTGTTAAAACCATGTATCCTGTTTGATGATGCTTTTTGTAAAAGTGAATTATTTGCCTGCCTGCTGCAATCCGCTTCATCATATTGAAAATCTTCCATGGGCACCGCTCCTTGTTGCTGCATGAATTCCATGGCTTTCAGGATATAGGAACCCTGGCAGTCTTCGAGGGCAATATTGTTATAAACGAAAGCGGGGCTATAGGCAATCTGGTTTGGATCGCTCCTGGTACTGCTCGATTCTAAAATGGTACGTGCCGCATAAGCACTACTCCACGCAACACAACTTCCCTGGCGCCCCTGGTTGAGACGTTGCGGTGCAAAATTTGCAAGCGATACAGATTCTGGCAAAGGATTTTTTCCATTGTCATCTTCCAGTCCTTCATATACACTTGCTTTTTTAAATTCATTTGGATCGAAATTATAACCGCTTTGTGAGAACAGGCTTTGAACGGTACTGGCCGAATTGCATCCACCCTTACTCATTAAAAAATAAGCGCCGCCAGCAAGAACCAATAAAATAATGATCCCTTTTCCACCACCGCCCTTGCCTCCAAAAAGGCCCAATAGTAATGGCAGGAATCCCAATAAGCCACCAGCACCACCCGGTCTTGTGCCACCACCTCCACCACCGCCACCGGAGTTGTCATTATAATCATCCTGTTGATCCTGCGGATCGTCAACCATATGCAATGCCATAACTTTAAATTTTATGATTAAAAGTACAGTTATAATTTATAATGTGGGGTAGGGAGAGGGATTTTTTTTGGAGGGAGTGAAATGTTTATACCTGTACTGTTTTATTAGACTGAAACCTTGCAGGATCATCTGTAAATTGTTTGTAAATATTTCTAATGATCTCCGCTGAATATATACCTGATATCTTTTTTATAAACAATGGAAAATCTTTTACAGATCCTTCATCTGCCGTATCGGAAATGGTTCTTATAATTGTAAAAGGGATGCCATATTCATAACATACCTGGGCAACGGCTGCACCTTCCATTTCAACACATAATATAGAAGGAATGGCTGATAGTAATTTCTCTTTTTCAATTTTGGCAGAAAAAAATTTGTCGCCACTGGCAATATCGCCTGTGAATAGCTGTGGAGTTTCAATACCGAATTTTTTTAATTCACCGGTATCAATAACCGTATGTAAATGATTTTTTTCTATCAGTTCATTCACTGCGTTGATCGCTATGTTAACCTGTGTGGCCGGGCTTTCAAAAAATATTTTTTCAAGCAAAGGAATTTCAAATTGCTTTATTAAAGGTCTTGCATCCATATCATGTTGAATCAACCTTTTTGCAATTACGATATCACCAATTTTTAATTGATCCTTTATACCGCCCGCCACGCCGGTAAAAATAATTTCGGAAATTTTAAATTCAAGGAACAGGCTTACAACGGTTGCTGCAGCGGCAACTTTCCCCCACCTGGAAAATACAACAACTGTTTTAATGCCGTTGATCTTTCCGGTATAATAGGTCCTCATGCCTAATGAATGTTCTTTTTGCTCATCCATGAGTAAAACAACCCCGTTTATTTCTTCGGGTATTGCGCCCATGATGCCGATCATTCTTTCTGTCATAGTGTTGTATGTCTTCGTTGCCAGCTTCCTGTAATATACTCACTAGCGAGTATTTACATTCATTTTTCAGCCATATACTTTTGTACAAAACAAATATAAAATGAAAAAATTGATCTTATTATCAGTTACAGCAACAACATTACTTTTTGCATGTAAAAAAGATGCTGCGGAAAATGCGGCAAATAACACTACAAGTTTTTCCTACAAAGTAGATGGTACAGCTGGTACCATTGACTCGGCACATGCTGTTTTGTATACTTTGGGGATTGCTCCATTTAACCGCATGATAGATGTGTTTGCGTATAAAGGAGGAATTGAAGTGCTTGAATTCCATTTTAAACCAACAGCAGGGAGCTATAATGCGGATGGTACATTTACCAATTCATGGCTTACATATAAATCCGGAATTAGCTTTCCAATTGATTATTATAATTCAACATCAGGTACACTGAATCTTACGCTTTGCGATACGGTTTCTAAAAAAATAGAAGCTACATTTAATTTTACCGGTAATAACGGAACGATTGATAAAGCAATAACTGAAGGAAGTATGAAAGTGACTATAACGGAGGTTCAATAAATAATTTTTCGCTGCTGCCTGGTCTTCGTCCAACAGTGTTTAGATTGAGCAACTCGTTGGTCGGAAACCAGGCGAGGGCGTGCCGGGATAGGTAAGACCGCCATCAGCGAAAGAATGTTGCTGTCATACTCAAATATTATTTCCTTTTATTTATTGCAAATATCATTGCTGAACAAATAATGCACATTACTAAAGCACTAATGATAAGTGAATTCTCTTTTTGTGAAATTCCAATAAAGAAATCGCCAACCATCATTACTAAAAAGAAAATATATGCAATTGTCAGCATAGGGATTGATTTTTTAAATGTCGCAAAACCAAAGATGAAACCAAGGGCAAATTGTCGGGAAGCCCACATATAAATTAAGTAGTCAACGCCTTTTGCGTTAAGGTCAACTGTCTCCAAAACTGATTGCGGTGAAATGCATAATGATATACTTACTATAATTTCAAGTAATGCAAAAAGTCCTGATACGATAAGTATCCATTTTGGTAATAATTTTTGTACTTCTGTCATAATGTAAATTTTTTTTGTCGACTGTTTGATGTTTGCATTGTATCAGTTTGGGAATTTGATGCGGAGCCTGTCCTGAAATATGAAGGATCCGCCCGGTGCCGATGCTCACTAAAGGAACGAAATATTTACTTGAAATTAAATTATAATTGTAAATCGGTCAGGCGGATGACTAATGAAAAATAGCGGGGTAATGCTGAGAATATGAGTATTCGCCTCCAGCGTGGGACGGGAAATTTTTTAAGCCCCAATGTTATAGTAATGTCAACATTGAATAATGTAAAGCCCGAAAACATTGTCAGTAACGCAGGGTGTTTACGTCCCGGCTTAGGCGAAATACTATGTTTGCGGTTCGTTGTTTTATTCTTCTTTTAATAATTGCTCGAAGAAAGCGCCAATTTTATTTTTTCTATCTACAAAATGTAGTTCCAGCATCCAATGCCTTTTATTTCCATGTTTGTCTGATTGAAGTATGTCATTATGATTGTCGGGATGTACGTCCAGGCACAGATCATTTGGGTCATCGGGTTGTTCGTGTGGAAAATTACCTATAATGTGTCCGGCAATAACGTTTCCAAATTCGTATCCATATCGTTTTGCAAGGTCTGTGGCGTAATAAAAAAATGCTGCACCTGTAAGTTTATTTTGTTGAAAATACCAGGCGTTCCCTTCATGCCAGGCTGCTTCTACATCTTTTTTTATTTTTAGTTTCAAAGGATCATTGCCTAAAACATAAGTTCTTCCAAGGTCTGCTTCCCAACCTTCAAAAACAGGATGAAAATCGAAGAACAGTATATCACCGTTTTGAATAACCAGGTCCGGCGGATCTGCAACATAAGGTTGCAACGTATTAATACCTGTTCTTACAATTTTTTTGCCCCAATGGGTTTCTGTACCAAAATCTTCTTTGGCAATTTGTACAATTTCATCGCTTAGTTGCTTTTCTGATTTCCCGGGAATTATTAATTCCCTGTCTTCAACAGCTTTAAATAATTCTTTTGCTTTTTGTTCGGCAAGGATCAGTCGTTGTCTTGTTTCGTTCATGATTTTTATTTTTCCATTGTATAGATCGGGTTATAGGCAACTAAGTTTGGTAAAGCGCTGCATTTGTATTGGCTGCTGCAGGTGTGGTCAAATTGATTACTGAAGATTGGTTGTGAAATAATACTGAAAGTATAACTGTTAGCCCTCCGCCTAGAGTGGGACGACAAATGCCTTTGTTAGCTGCAGGCCGAAACTATGATTGGCCATACTTCAAATTGTGTAAATAATCATATAATTCATCTTTGTTTTGAAATTTATTGAAAGGCTCAGTTCCGATTAATTTCTTAATAATTTTATAGCAAAAAACATGAGCAGTATGTAAAGTCAAACTAGTTATTTTGCCTTTACCACTATGAGTAATTGATGAGCGAATTTGATAGAGTTTTTTCATTTCAGTTGAATAGTAAATTCGATCTTTATAAGTTTCACCAAGCAAAAAGGCTATTGTATCACATGACTGACTTACTATTGAAGGAACAATAAATTTACCTTCATCATATTGCAATAGTGATTCAATAGCTATAATGTATTGAAGAAGTGCCTTAGAATCATCTACTTCAATTAAGGCTTTACCACACCACTCAATTGAATTTAAAATTCTTTGTTCAATTTGGTTTTTATTGGAAGTAATTAATTTCCAAATAATATCATTGTCATTTTCCGTACTTATTAATTTAAAATCATCAATTTTAACTTCCTCAAAGTGTTCTAAAATAACGCTCGACCTATTTACCATTTTTGCGTTAAGCATAAAACACTCAAAATTGATGAACTTGGAGTAGTTAAATATCCCAACTCTTTTTGTCTTATGAAAAGTTGCCATCGTAAAATTTGCTACATTTTCAAAACTATTAAATGCTTTAAAGCCTAGCTCATAACATTTTTCCATATCCTTTGCAACTACGTCAACGGAAATCTTATAATTATCATCAAATTTTACATGCTCATTTATGAGTTTTACAATTTTTGGATACTCAACTACTAATTGATCTTTAAAATATTTAGGATTATAAATTGTAAAATCGCCTAGCGAAAATGTTGCTTTATCCATTGTGATACCATATATTGGTGCAAATATTCGAAACGATTCTTCAGGCAGGTTATATAAATCAGTTTTGAATTCATCCCAGTCTTTTTCTTTAAAGTCGCGATCTTCACTATGTATTTTCTTCAATAAACCGATTAGCTTCTTTTGAAAGATTTTATGTGAAAAGCTATCTGAAATTTTGATTTCACTATTATATAAAAAATCCACATTTTCTTTAAAAATCCTAACATTGGACATGGGAAAAAAAGAGACGGCATTTTTTCCGTAACCGGACATGACAATGCCAACCCCTTCTCCAAACTTTGTATTACTCTTGCCGAATACCGAAATTTTCTTAAGTAAGTTTAATTTTTGAACAAAAATCTTATTTTTCATACTAGAAGTATTTGAAAACAAATTCAAGTGATCGCTTTAAGAAAGTTAAATTCAGACTTAAATGCCAAATGAGGCTTGCAGGTAACAATAAATATACACAATCTCTCTTTCAAAAATTATTTTTGATCTATCTGCTATTCACCCATTTAATAAATTAAAATGATCCACAAAATATAGCGGCAATAAAAATCATTTCTTCTCCTTTTCCATGATCTCAAAACTCCGCGATATAGATACGCCCTGTTCATCCGTCAACGTAATAATATGTTTTCCTGCTGCCGGGCTGAGGGCAATTTGATGAATGGATTCGGTTGTTGTAATAAAATTATCATCTAAGCTCCAGAAAATTTTTGCTTTATTATTCTTATGCGTTGCTTTAAAGATCGTTTTCCCTTTTTGCCCGTTTATTTCTATGGGCACATAGATCTTTGCATCGGGTTGTGGATAGATCAACTCCATTTGTTTACCGGTTTCTGATGCAATACAACCATCTTTGAATGCGGGAAGCATTTTATAATCATGGTTCTGTTGTTTGTAATAATATTCCATCGTGGGTGGAAGGATGAACCAGCTTTTATGGATCATGTTTGCCGTGTTCTCACAGGTTTCATTTACCTGGAAATTTCCTGTTGCATCTAAGTGAATGATCTTATGAAAAGGACATAAGGCAGATCTGCCGGCATTGGGCGGCATGAATAAGGTATCAATATCCGGGCAATCAACATTTGCCCTGAAACCCGTTTGCCTGCAGACAGGGATGTATGAATAATTGTATTGTGGTTTTGCAAACCACTTAACGTTGGGCAGTAGCCGAAAAATATCGAACATGGCTGGTGCTGCCGTATTTACACCGATTAAACCCGGCCTCCCTTCTCCATCTGTATTACCAACCCAAACTGCTACTACATTTTTTGCGGTGATGCCAATGGCCCATCCATCACGAAAACCAAAACTCGTTCCTGTTTTCCACGCAATTTTTTGCGAGGATGAAAATTGCTGCCACAAACCTTCTTCTCCCGGCCTCATCACTTCCTGCATGGCCTGGAATGTGAAATAGATAGATGTAGGGTCTATGGTTATGTTCCTGGTTTGTTTTTTGTTTTCCTGTTCATAGTATAATGGCGGATGAAAATCACTGGTATTTAAAATGCCTTTATTTTTTTCCTGGTGATTAAGTGTCCTGGCAAAAGATGCATACAAACCTGCCAGTTCCCACATCTTTATTTCACAGCCTCCCAATATCAAACTCAGGCCATAAAAATCTGCGGGATTTTTTAAAGTATTGATGCCGCATTGTTGCAGGGTTTCATAAAAGCGTTGATACTTGTATTGCTGCAACAACCTGACTGCAGGTATATTTAAACTGCGTGCCAGTGCACGGTTTGCAGGAACGGCGCCATCATATTCAAGGTCAAAATTCTGAGGAGTGTAGCCACCAATTTCTGTAGGGATATCAGGAACAAGTGAATTGGGTAAGATGATCCCATCACTCAACATCGCTGCATATAAAATTGGTTTTAATGCACTACCCGGACTGCGTGGTGCAGCGATCACATCGACATCGCTTTCTAATTCCTTGTTTGCTCTGTTGTAAATATTACCAACATAAGCCAATGTGTTCCCGGTTTCCACATCCAATACAAGCGCACAAATATTATTGATACCATTGCCTTTTAATAGCTGATGATGTTGTTCTAAAATTTTAATGACATTTTGTTGCAGTATACCATCAATTGTTGTTTGCAGTTTTGTTGAAGTAAGCAGTTTCTTATTCTCCTGTTTAAATCTTTGTAATAAATGCGGGGCGTCCTGTGGTAAGGCCAAAGGTTTTATAGGTAGCGGTTCTAATTTTGCCAATGCTGCATTTTCGACTGACAATTTTCCTGACGCAGCAAGTTTATCCAATAACCTGTTTCTTTTTGCCAATAATACTTCCCTGTTCTTTCCCGGGTGAACCAATGAAGGTGCATTTGGAAGAACAGCCAGCGTTGCCATTTCGCCCCAGCTGAGTTTTGCTGCATTCCTTCCAAAATAGCGCCAAGCCGCTGCATCCAATCCAACTACATTGCTGCCGAATGGCGCATTGGATGCATATAAACCAATGATCTCTTTTTTTGAATATGACATTTCAAGTCGAAGAGCCATCACAGTTTCTTTTAATTTATTCCAGATACTGCGTTCATTGTTTTTTCCTGCCAACCTGATCACCTGCATGGTAATGGTGCTGCCACCTTCGGTTATATGCCCGTGTTTGATATTGGCGAGTGTTGCTCTAGCAATAGAGGTAATGTCTACTCCCGGATGTTCAAAAAAGCGTTTGTCTTCAAACGTTGTGATGCAATCAATGAATTTCTTTGGAACATTTTTATTATAAGGAAAACGCCATTGACCGTCTGAGGCGATGGAGGCGTTTAATAAATTTCCATTGGCATCTTCAATGACATAACTGGTGGGAGTGGTGAAAAGTTTTTTGGGGAGCATGAACCAGAATAGAAAACATAGGATCAATAACAAAGCGATAATGGCTTTGCGTTTGGTGATATGAGTAAAGATATTTTTCATAGCCTCACCCCTAACCCCTCTCCTTTAGGAGAGGGGGAGGAGAATGGTTTAACTCTAAAATTAATTATTAGTTGTAAAATATATTATATGCACCGAATGTTGCTTTTAAATTGAACATTGATAGTCGAGCCTTGATTATTGAACATTAAAATAATGATGTTCAATAATCAATATTCAATGCTCAATAATCAATTAACTACTTCTATCCACTTGCCTCCGCTTGCAGCCGTGATCGTATGATCATACATTGCCTCGCAAACGGTGGAAGGTAAATAATACTTACCAAGATAAGCCGCATTCAACTGTATATAATAAGTAAGCGTTTCATTCTCCCTGATATTGAAATAACTGTACACCCTGTCATCCCTCACATCCTGGTAAGTGAAAGGCGATGATTTAAAAGCGCCTTCACCATCCATCATACGTGCATTTAGTATTTCCCAGCCGGAAGGGAACATTTGAGACAATGCCATCTGCGTGTACATGCCACGTTTACCTGGGTTTTTGATGGTAACTTTTGCAATAAAATCAGTTCCCTGGGTTAGTTTAGAAATATCCACCGGTGAGGCATTTTGGGAAATATAGGCAATGCTCATACTAAGCACTGCAGGATTGCTCACAGGCTTCACACTATCTCCCGTAAGTGGCTGGCCCCTTGTGATCAGTTTTAGATAGAGCGTATTATTTCCTTTGTTGGTAATATTTACCGGCACATTCCCGTTCTTAAATAATACAGGTATTTGTCTTAAGTAAGCTGCGGAATTGATATCAGCTTTGTTTCCATTGATATTGGCTGTTGCCAGGATCTTTGCACCTGATTTATTCTTACCACAGTATTTTGCAATAGCGATCAGTGAATAGGCAGTTGTTTGCGTACTATACCAGCCATCATCCGATAATTTTGCTGCAACCATCGTTAAAACTTCTGCAGCTTTATCTCGTTTACCCAATAGTGTGAGTGTTTCCAATACCATTGCTTCATCTCTGAGGTCGGAACCATAAGTATACCCGGCATACATACGCACCGGGAATGTATAGGAAAGCCCGCTTACAAGGTCAAGGGCTGTATTGTCCTGCCCAGCCAGCTTATAAGCTGCGGCTAACCGCCATTTTGCCTCCGTTGATAAATATTTGAATTCCTTCAACCTGTTCATAGCGCCCAGTTCTGCAGATTTTGCCAGTGCAAGTGTATATAACCTGTAAGCCTGTGAAAGATCGCCCCCATAAAAATTGGTTGTGGAAGGTGCCCAGTTATTTGCCTTGCCGCGTTGGAAATTCTTCCATTGCTGCAACATATAATCACTTACAAAAAATCCATTGTTCTGCGCTTCGAGTAAAAAATGCCCGGCATAGTTTGAGCCCCATTCATCGCTTTCATTGCCACCCGGCCAATAACTGAAGCCGCCATCGGGCCTTTGGAAATACTGCAGTCTTGCCAATCCTGCTTTTACGTTTTTATCTATCAGTGATTTTCTATAGTCGTCTAATTCCGTCAACTGGTTCAATACCAATTGCGGAAAAACTGCTGAAGTTGTTTGTTCAATACATCCATGCGGATATTCAATCAAATAGCTTAATCGCTTTTGCAGGTTCATGGATGGAATAGAAGATATTTCTACTGTTGATGTACTCAAAGCAGCTATACCTATTGGTGATGCAGATACATTCCATTGCTGTCCGGGAGCAAGCGTGATCTGTTGCACATTTGTAATAACAGGATTCGGATTCCTGATATCTATCTCTACCTCATCACTTGCATTTTCTGAACCCGAAGATGCCATTACTTTTACTTTACCAATACCAACCGCATTTTTAATTTTTACATCAAAGTAAGCAAGCTGCTCACCTGTTGAAATAAAATTAACTGTTTGAGAAGGATTGCCGATAACTTCCATAAAAGTATTCGACTGAAGATTGACCTTAACAGCCTTGATATTATTTTCCATTGCAAAAACAGTGACCGGCAGTTTAATGATCTCACCAGGCGACAAAACCCTGGGCATCGTTGTCAATACCATTACCGGTTTTTTGACTGCCACTGCTTTATCAGCAAAACCATAACTTCCCTTGTGTGCAGCAACAACCATTGTTTTTACGGAACCAATGTATGAAGGCATTTTAAAGGTTTGTGTTTGCTTCTGCCCTTTGTTTAGATGGAATGGGCCGAGATATTTTACCACGGGTTTAAAACGGTTAGCGGTTTTTTGTTTTGCCGGTCCTGCATCTGCATCACCACCAATGGTAAGTATTCTTTCGAGGTCGCCACCCCAGGCGCCGATTACGTGATCGAATAAGTCGAAAGTTTTTACACCCAATGCTTCTCTTGCATAGAATGCTGCATGTGGGTCGGGTGTTTTAAACCTGGTGAGGTCAAGTAATCCTTCATCAACAACAGCAATACAATAGGTCATTTCTTTTCCCTGTTGCTCACTAACTGTTATGGAAACCTGCTGTTCGGGCCTTATACTTGCGGGCATGGAAATGACCGGTGTAAGAATGGTATTCTTGTCTTCTACAAAAATGGGAATGGAGCCATACATTCTTATGGGCAGATCGTTGATCGTTTGTGCATGTGGTTGTAACAAACTTACAGTTGCATAAATATTGGGAGCCATTTCGGCATCGGCATTGAACTTTACAATGGTTTGTCCCTGCACGGTTTCTTTCCAGAAAGATTTGATCACATGGCTGCCGTTTTCCAAACTAACCAGCATCCTGCCTCCTTTTGAACTGGGGATTGTAAGACTGATCTCATCACCCACATTGTATTTTTCTTTGTTGCTTGTAAAAGATAACATAGATGCGGCAGATTGATCATCATTACCTGAACGACTTTGCCAACCCGGTTCATCGATGTAAAATGTTGAACCGCTTGTATGGGCGCTTTTTTTATCTTTTACTAATATCAGATACCGGCCCCATTCATCTCCGGTAGTGCCAAACTGCCATTGCCCTCTTCCATTTACCAAACTGACTGTATCTTTTTTTATTAGCTTATTGTATTCATCCTGTGTAAAGTTGCTGAGGTTGTCGCCGCCTTCATCCCACCACCAACGCCATTGAATACGATAAAATTCCACTTCCATTTCACTTTTACCCGGAATGAGGTTTCCTTTACTGTCGACATTTACGATTTGTATAGTGTGGGATTTTCCTGCCAGTAAATAATCAAATGGTTTTTCTCCGTCGGGCAATTTCATTCCCGCATAACTCTCATAAGGACTGTATGGGATCGACATATTATCAATACTAAAACTTCCACCGGGTTCAAAAACTTTCACCAATAAATTAGCTGTAAGCATGCCCGGTGCTTCACCTTCAATTTCAAAATCTGGTTTTACAGTACCATTACCGGTTTCATCTAAGCTTCCATCAAAAACAGTTTTGCTTTGAGTGGAATAATTCGTGGTAGGATCATCAAAATTAAAACCAGCAAATTTTGGGAACACTGTTTTTCTTGAATACAGGGATGCGTCAATCTTAGCTTTCAGGTTCTTGCCCGGTGCACCAAATAACCATGCTGCATTTAAATTACCGGTTGATGCGCTGTTGCTGCCAAGTATGGCATCCTTTCCAAAATCAAGATTTATCTTTAAGCGGTTAGGCATGATCGTTTCTATCTTGATCTTTTTGTCAAATACGGCACCGCCTACTTTAATTTTTACCGTCCAGTTACCCGTTGGCGCTGCGGCATCAGTAGCAGTTTTAAATACATAAAAACCATCACTGGCATCGTTTTGAACGGCATGACGATATAACTGACCCTGTGGTGTAAACAAATTAAATTCTACCGGGTGATCTTTGGGAAGGTTTCCTGTTTTGTCTTCAATGATGCAATTGATATACATGCTGTCGCCCGGCCGCCATACGCCACGTTCACCGAAAATAAATCCTTTGATACCATTTTTAATTTCTTCACCGCTCACATCAAAGCGACCAAGCGCCAGTGAACTTCCATCATCTAATTTTAAATAGCCGCGTTCTTTTCCTTTTTTAGCGATCAGTAAATAAGGCTTGTGTTTCAGGTCGACCATTGCAAACCCATCATTGCTACTGGTTGTTTTGCTTATCAGCTGCAACTGGTAATCCAATATATTGAGCTCTACTGCACCCATCGGTTCGGTCGTTAGAATATTACTTACTGCAACCATCATACTGTTATTTCCGCCACGCTTGGCTGTTAGTCCGATATTGCTTGCTAAAATATTCCTGGTTGCCCACCTGTCTTTGTTGTAATATGATTTGCTGTTGGGGTCATCCCTGCGTGACCAGTTGTAGCCATAAGGATAATAAGTATCATACCTGTCCCAGAATTCTTCGTCATCATCTTTGCTATTTGCAGCGTAAGATTCATATTCATCAGAATATCCTCCATCTTCCTCATCGGCTTCTTCCTGTTTTGTTGTATCAACAACTGTTTTGCTATATAAAGAATATTGTGGCCTGAAGCCGATCGTTACCCTGTAAATGGCACCGGGTTCGGTTTTCAGGAATTTATCTATATCAAGTGAAAAACGTTGTTTGCGATGCAGGTCAAGTGTTTTGTCATCATCCAATCTCAATGTTTTTTGTACAATGGGTTTTGAGACCCTGCGCAATTCATTATTACCACCCAGGTCATTTTCCTGTAAGAATTGCGGAACATTATTTTCAAATATCTTGATGATACTTATATCAACAGCACTTAAGTTTACTGCGTCAAATGGTAAGATCAGTTTGCCAGATGTGGGAAGTATATTTCCTTTTCCCTGGATCTTTACATTCGGCATGCGGTTCTCAAAAACAACATTGGATGTAAACCCGCTTTCCAAACTTCCACCCCAAATATTCTTTATACCTGCATTTACATTTACTGTATAATTGCCATCAAGTTTTCCCCCGACAAATAATTTTACCTCACTTCCATTGATCGTAAAGGAAACATCAGATTGGTTGCTTACTGTTATTAGACCGGTAAGGTCCTGTCCAACTGCAATAGCATCACTGAACTGCACAGACGCATATTGTTGTGCATCATTCACAGCCATTACATTCAGTACTTTAAAATCACCGGCAGCCGGAACTGTAATGGTTTGTTCTCCGTCATTTTTTATATTAACCTGGCTGCCATTCCATTTAAGTACAAACGGGGTTTCTTTAGCGGTACGTTCAATATTGCTTACGGTAAAACTGTGTGTTTTATTGGCATTGCTGTGTTGCCAGCTTATCTTATATGCTTTGCTGTTTTGTAAAGCAGATAATAATTTTTCAACTTTTGAGGCTTCTTCTGCATCAGCAGTAAGCACATCACCATTTAAAAACATTTTATTTTTTTCATTTGCACTGCGCAAACCATATTGCATTACTTTAAAAGCCGGCTTGATCGTTTGCAGGCTGAATTTAAATTCACTGAATTTTGCAGGTACGTTGGTTACTTTGCCAAGTTTAAAATCAACTTCATATAACTGATCGGGGGTTAAATATTTTTCCGGTTTGAATTCGATCGTTCTTGCATCGAGCCAGGTGGCAGTACCTTTAACTGAAGGAGAAAATTCAAACAATGTTTCTTTAACACGTTGTCCCACTGTATGAGTTGTAGATGCATCTGCGGCTAACTGTATCCGTATGGAAGTAGTTTTTGATACAATTCCTGTACTGTACGCCTCAATGTATTTTGAGAATGCAGGATCTACATCGATCCATTTTAAATTTTTTTTGCAGGAAACCAGTGAGATTGCTGCGATTAAAAAAAATGAAAGAAAAAAAACAATTTTTTTGTTTTGGAAGAAGGGATGGCCGGGGTTCATAACTGAAGTTTTTACGGGCATTGATTTTTGCCCGCATAAATGTTGAAATAAAAATTCATATTGGCAAACCTAATTTGGGTGTGGTATAGTTAATGTTTAATTAAAAGGCCTCACCCCCAACCCCCTCTCCCCAGGGAGAGGGGAAAGAGAGTTGATTTAACGTCTAAATAATTGCTGATTAATTTACGACTTGGTTAAGGAAGATAAAGATTGAGCTAATCTGTTGAATGAAAATTTAGAATTGATTTGTTAGCACAATTTCTAATCGAGATAAATTGTCCGGCCTCCTTCTCCTTTAGGAGAGGGATTGAGGGTGAGGCTGCTTACAAAACCTGGTTCCTCAGCAAATCCTCAAAAACATCGGCTTTACGGATCAATGTTGCCTTACCATCTTTTACCAGCACTTCGGCTGGCTTTAACCGTGAGTTGAAGTTGGACGACATTTCAAAACCATAGGCCCCGGCATTGTAGAAAACGAGGTGATCACCTTCTCTTACCTCTGTAAGTGTGCGGTCCCAGGCGAATGTATCCGTTTCACAGATATTGCCTACAACTGTATAGATGCGTTCCGTTCCATTCGGGTTGGAAATATTCTCAATATGGTGATAAGCTTCGTACATCATAGGACGGATGAGGTGATTAAACCCACTGTTTACCCCAACAAAAACGGTAGCAGGCGTTTGTTTGATCACATTGGCTTTTACAACAAAATATCCTGCCTGGCTTACTAAGTATTTACCCGGCTCAAACCAGACCTGTATTTTTTTACCCGTTTCTGTTTCGTATTTTGAAAAGGCTTCTGCTATTTTTTCTCCCAGGAGGTGCACATCGGTTTCGGTATCGCCCGGCTGGTAGGGAACTTTAAAACCACTTCCCAGGTCGATGTATCTAAGGTTTGGAAAATGTTCTGCCATACCAAACATTACTTCTAATCCCATTAAAAAAACATTGATGTCTTTTATTTCGCTGCCGGTATGCATGTGAATGCCGGTAACATGGAGGTTGGTTGTTTTTACGATCCTTTCAATATGCCTCATTTGATGAATGGAAATGCCAAATTTGCTGTCAACATGCCCCGTAGAAATTTTAAAATTACCACCGGCCATGATGTGTGGATTGAGGCGGATGCAAACGGGATAACTGTTGCCGAATTTATTTCCAAACTGTTCTAATATAGAAATATTGTCAATGTTGATGTTTACCCCCAGTTCTTTGGCTTCTAATATTTCATTAAAATCAACACAATTGGGGGTGTATAAAATATTGTCATTTGTGAATCCTGCCAACAGGCCCAGTTTCACTTCATTGATGCTAACGCAATCCAATGATGCACCAATAGATTGAATGTATTTAAGCACATTTACATTGGAAAGTGATTTGGCAGCGTAGAATATTTTTGAATCAAATGACCTGAATGCCTGTTTTAATTTGTTGTATTGTTCTGAGATCTTTTCGGCATGGTATATATATACAGGGGTGCCAAATTCAGATGCAATAGAAAGTAGTTGTACAGTAGATAATTGTTGCGGCATTATGCGAAAATACGAAGGATGCAGCATGCTAAACCATCCATTTTAGCATGCGTAATAAGTTGCGGTTTTATAACTGATATTAACAGCTTATTCTTTAGTGGTAATATCTTCTTTTACAGTCGTTACCAGTTTTTTTCTTCTTTCCATCTCAGCAGCAGATACAGCCGTTTCTGTTTCCTCTGTTGGAGCGGAAATTTCGGGCTCTTCTTCAAGCGTTACTTCGGAAACAGGTACCTGTTCAATTGGAATACCGGCTGGCATTTCAGCATCATGATCTTCCGTGTTTTCAGTAAGGTCACTTACCACAGTTGCATTTACCATTTCTTCCATCAACACTTCACTTATCTTAGGCAATTCATCGGCACTGTTGATGCCAAAATAATCCATGAAAGATTTTGAAGTAGCGTAGAGCAATGGTTTACCAACGGCATTTTCATTCCTGCCGGATATGATGACCAGGTCTTTTTCCAAAAGTTTCTGTACCGCATAATCGCAGTTAACACCACGGATAGATTCTATCTCGCTTTTGGTGATCGGTTGTTTATAAGCAATGATGGCAAGGGTCTCCAAAGAAGCAGAAGAAAGCCTTTTGATGAATTTATCGGCATTGATCAATGCCACTGTTTTGTGGAATTCTGGTTTGGTAAGGAATTGCCATCCGCCTCCGCTTTGTTTCAATTCAAAAGCATAGAATTCCGAATTGTATTTTTCTTTGATCCCTTCCAGACCAGATTCTACCTGGTCGAGGCTGGCACGGTCTTCAATAAAACCAAGCGCTGTATTAACGAGTTCTGTAAGTTCAACTGATGTCAACGGTTTATCGCTGGCGAATATCAGTGCTTCAATATGTGGTATGATCTGTGAAAGTTCCATGTTGATTTTCTAATGTGTTAATTTGGAGATTTGGAAATGATTGGTCTGTAAGAATCCGAAAAAATAAATCAATTTCCAAATTTCCCAATTGATTTATTTCCAAATTGGTTTACCCTTGCAATGCCGCTGCGCCACTTACAATTTCGGTTAATTCTGTCGTAATTGCAGCCTGCCTTGCCCGGTTATAACTTATTTTTAATGATTTTAATAATTCATTGGCATTCTCACTTGCCTTGTCCATCGCCGTCATTCTTGCCCCATGTTCACTCGCATTTGCATCCAATACGGCTTTATATAATTGTGTATTCAGAATCTTTGGCATCAGTTCAGTGATGAGTACTTCCTGGTTTGGTTCAAAAATAAAATCTGATTTTTTCTTATTATCTGATTCAGCAACTTTTTGAACCGGCAAAAACTGTTCTGATATAAAATGCTGTGTTGCTGCATTTTTAAATTCACTGTAAATAACTTCGATCGCATCTACTTCTTTAGCAGCAAAGGCATTCATGGCATATTTTGCAGCGGCTTGTACTTTATCAAAACTAAGTCCGGTGAATATATCCCAATAAGCATCCACCACTTTAAACCCGTTTTTTGTGAAATGCTCAAATCCCTTCTTGCCGATCGGTAATACCTGTACATTTCCTTTGGCTGATTGGGTTGGATATTTTTCCCGGATGGTTTGTTTGGCTAGTTTGATAAGATTGCTGTTGTAGCCACCGCAAAGGCCACGGTCACTGGTTACCACGATGATCATCACTTTTTCTACCGTTCTTTCCGTTGCCAGCTCCATGGATACATTCCCATCGCTGCTGCTAACAATATTACTAAGCATTTCCTGCAGTTTTTGAGCATAGGGCCGCATTTGGGTGATGGCATCCTGCGCCCGGCGTAGTTTGGCAGCACTTACCATTTTCATGGCTTTGGTGATCTGCTGTGTGCTTTGTACGCTTTTGATCCGGTTCCTGACTTCTTTTAATGCACCGCTCATACTGGTCTTAATTTTGAAGCGGCAAAGGTAGGGCAATCGACTTAAAATTCAAGGGAGAAGATAAGAACAATTTATCCCAAAATTAAATTACAAAAACCCGCGTTTTCAGCGGGTTTTTATACTAATAGCATAGGTTCATGCTCACTTTTGGGGTTTTTCTTCGGTTGTAAAGAATTTTAAAAACTGTCCGTTATTTAAAAACTTATAGAAGATAAAGGTATTCTCCGTTAATCTTTCTACATGTAGTTATGGGAATTAAATAAGTGTAGTTATAGTACTCAACGAGGTATCAATATTATACTACAATCTTTGCAGGCAGTACAGCCAACAGGTCTAATAAAAACTCACAGATCAGGAGTATTTGACTAATATTCTTTGTCTCAAATTTGGGATTTGTCTCAATTCATACTCACAAAGTTCTTCGTAGCTTTGCCACCCTGTCAATTTGGCGAACAGGCTGTTATAGCATACTATTTGACATTATAGCATTTTTTACAACATTTTCATCAAAGGAAACTTATGTTAGGAATTATATCAAAGATATTCGGCGGCAATAAAAGCGAAAAGGACGTTAAGAAGATCTTACCACAGGTTGAAAAGATCAATCAATATTTTAAGGAATACAGTTCCTTGTCCAACAATGAACTGAGGAATAAAACCAATGAATTTCGTGGCCGTATAAAAGCATACTTAGCCGATACGGATGCCGAGATCGAAAATAAGAAGAAGGAAGCCGAAGAATTGCCCCTGGAAGAGATCAGTGGCCGCGACGGTATATACAAAGAAGTAGATGCACTAAAAAAAGACTGCGATAAAAAGATCGAAGAAATTTTAGAACAGATCTTACCCGAAGCTTTTGCTGTTGTAAAAGAAACCAGCCGTCGTTTCAAAGAAAATGAAACATTGGAATCTGATGCAACAGAACTTGATAAGGAACTTTCCATCAAAAAGAATAATATCACTATTGAAGGGAATAAAGCCATCTATAAAAATGCATGGATTGCAGGCGGAACTACTGTTGTGTGGAATATGGTGCATTATGATGTACAGTTGATCGGTGGTGCGGTTTTGCATTCAGGAAAAATTGCCGAGATGGCAACAGGTGAAGGTAAAACCCTGGTGAGTACGCTGCCTGCATACCTGAATGCATTGGCGGGAGAAGGTGTTCACATCGTTACAGTGAATGATTATTTAGCCCGCAGGGATAGTGAATGGAACGGCCCCATTTTCGAATGGCTTGGTTTGAAAGTTGATTGTATTGACAAGCATGAACCAAACAGCGATGCCCGTCGCAGTGCATACAATTCTGATATTGTTTATGGCACCAACAATGAATTTGGTTTCGATTACCTGAGGGATAATATGGTGCATACACCCGATGAAATGGTACAACGCAAACATCATTTTGCCATGGTGGATGAGGTGGATAGCGTATTGATCGATGATGCCCGTACACCTTTAATTATAAGTGGCCCTATCGGTCATAGAGATAACACACAATTATTCTTTGATCTTAAACCAAGGATCGAAAAATTGGTTGAAGCACAGAAAAAAGCCACCAATCAATACCTGATAGAAGCAAAGAAAAAAATTGCAGAAGGTAATGACGACCCCAAGGACGGCGGACTTGCCCTGATGCGTGCCCACCGTGGTTTGCCAAAGAACAGTGCTTTGATAAAATTCCTGAGTGAACCCGGTATGCGGGTCAAGCTCCAGAAAAGTGAGAACTATTACCTGGCAGATCAGCAAAAAGAAATGCCGAAAGTAGATGCTGAACTTTTTTTCAATATAGATGAAAAGAACAACCAGGTTGAATTAACTGATAAAGGAATTAATTTAATTACAAAGAGCGGTGAAGATCCTGAATTCTTTATACTGCCGGATATTTCTACAAAATTAGCTGAGATAGAAAGAACAGATCTTGCAGCAGATGAAAAACTTCACAGGAAAGAAAACTTAATAAATGAATATTCTTCCAAAGCAGAAAGGATTCATACCGTACAGCAATTATTAAAAGCATATACTTTATTTGAAAAAGATGTTGAGTATGTTGTGATGGACGAGGCTGTTAAGATCGTTGATGAACAAACCGGCCGTATACTGGATGGCAGAAGGTATTCGGATGGATTGCACCAGGCCATTGAAGCAAAAGAGAATTGTAAGATAGAAGCATCTACGCAGACATACGCTACCGTTACCCTGCAGAATTATTTCAGGATGTACCACAAGTTGGCGGGTATGACCGGTACTGCCGAAACAGAAGCAGCAGAACTCTGGAGCATTTATAAATTAGATGTGGTTACCATTCCTACCAATGTAAATGTGATACGTAAGGATGACCAGGATATGGTTTATAAGACCAAGCGGGAAAAATACAAAGCTGTAATAGATGAAATAGAAAGATTGCGTAATGCAGGAAGGCCAACACTTGTTGGTACAACTTCGGTTGAGATCAGTGAATTGCTGAGCAGGATGCTGAAGCAAAAAAATATTCCACACAATGTATTGAATGCAAAACAGCACTCAAAGGAAGCACAGGTGGTAGCTGAAGCAGGTTTTGCGGGAGCGGTGACCATTGCAACCAATATGGCTGGTCGTGGTACAGATATTAAACTCGGGCCGGGTGTAAAAGAAGCAGGTGGGCTTGCCATCGTTGGTACAGAGCGCCATGAGAGTCGTCGTGTTGACAGGCAGTTGCGTGGCAGGGCCGGCCGCCAGGGAGATCCGGGAACTTCTACTTTCTTTGTTTCGCTGGAAGATGATCTGATGCGTATGTTCGGCAGCGAACGTATTGCCAGCCTCATGGATCGAATGGGTTATAAAGAAGGTGAAGTGATCCAGCACAGCATGATCACCAAAAGTATTGAAAGGGCCCAGAAAAAAGTAGAGGAAAATAACTTTGGCATACGCAAACGCCTGCTCGAATATGATGACGTTATGAATAAGCAACGTAATGTTGTTTATGGAAAAAGGAATCATGCTTTGTTTGGCGAAAGGCTTGCCCTTGATTTGGATAATGCATTCTTTTCTGTTGCAGACGGATTGGTATTTAATTATAAGGAAGCAAATGACCATGAAGGGTTTAAACTGGCCGTGATATTGAATTTTGCTGTTGATACAACGATCACTGGGGAAGAACTTGAAAAAGATGATATCAATACGCTTACAGAACGTTTGTACGCAGAAACCATCAGTAATTATAGTAACAAGACAAAGGCCATCATTGCACAAACAATGCCCATCATAAAAAATATCCGTAAAGAACAAGGCAATCATATTGAGAATGTTGCCGTTCCTTTTACGGATGGAAAGAAAGGGATACAGGCATTGGCAAACCTTGACAAATTTTTTGAATCAGAAGGGCAGGAATTGGGCCGGTCACTGGAACGCAGCATTGCACTCGCTATGATCGATGATGCATGGAAAGAACATTTACGTGCGATGGATGACCTGAGGCAAAGTGTGCAAACTGCAGGTTACGAGCAAAAAGATCCGTTGGTGATCTATAAGATCGAAGCATATAACGCATTCAAACAAATGGATGATGAAGTAAATAAATCGATTGTAAGTTTCTTATGTCATGCGCAGATACCGGTTGAGCAAACACAGCCAGGCCAGATAAAAGAAGGCAGGGAGAAGAAAACTGATATGAGTAAAATGAATGCCAATAAAACACAGGTAGATGCCGCAGGAAGTGATTATGCTGCGAATGAAAATGATTATTTTGATCCTTCAACACCTGTTAAGCAGGCACCTGTAAGGGTTGAACCAAAGATTGGGCGAAACGATCCTTGTCCTTGCGGTAGCGGGAAGAAGTTTAAGCAGTGTCATGGGAAAGACAGCTGATAATTAAAAATTAATAATTGAGCATTCATGAAAGTGGATGCTTTTTTATGGTCTGACGTCCTCGTCTGACCATAAAAAAGTTGAATAACGATTTGCCGCACAAGAGAGTGACCTTTCGTTCCTCAGGAGAAACTCGACGGCGCTCAGAAAAGAACAAATGTTCACTCCAATAAAATCTCTTTGTTTATTTTTGCCCATGAATATTGCTTCATTAATAGATCATAGCTTTTTAAAACCAACAACAACCATTGCCGATATAGAAAACATTTGCAGTGAAGCAAAGGAATATGGATTCAGGGCAATATGTATCCCTCCTTTATTTGTAAAAAAAGCAAAAGTGTTATTAAATGGCAGTACCATAAAAATTGCAACTGTAACCGGTTTTCCTTTTGGCTATAGCGCCATTGAAGCCAAACTTGCAGAAACGGTACTTGCCATTGTTGATGGAGCAGATGAAATAGACATGGTCATTAATATTGCAGCACTTAAAAATGGCGATTGGCAATTCCTTGCCAAAGAGATCAATACCATCATGCAGGTTGTGAAAAGCAAGGGAAGAGTCATGAAACTGATACTCGAAACCGGGTTATTGAATGATAATGAAATAATAACCTGTTGTGATATCTACGGGGCTGCGGGGATAGATATTATAAAAACATCTACCGGTTTTGCTGAAAATAGAGCTACTGTTGAATCGGTAAAATTATTGCGTAAGCACCTGGCAGATGCAATAAAGATCAATGCAAGTGGATCTATTCATACATATAATGCTGCAAAACTATTATTGGATGCAGGGGCTGATTGTATCAGTCCTGACAATGGCATACAAATAGTTAAAGAAGCTGCTGTGTTAAATTGATGGAACGATATTTGAAAATGAATATATTTGAAAAAATATACGGATGAAAAAACTATTCCTGGTTTTGTTGTTTAATGTTTTCATGGTTTCTGTTTGGGCACAAAATAGTATTGCCGACAGTTCAACTATAGGAACAGTAACCCTAAACAAAGATCCCCGGATCGAAACCCTGGGAAAAAAAATGGCCGAGTACAACGAAAGCCTTGCCAGCAAACTACACAGCACAAAGGGATACCGCCTCATGCTTTTAAGTACCAATGACAGGACAAAGGCATTGCAGGTGCGATCTCAATTATTACAACTGTTTCCCGATCAGTCTATTTATATGATCTTTCAATCTCCTTATATAAAATTGAAGTTTGGTAATTTCCTCGACAGGAAAGAAGCAGAAGATTATCGCAAACAGATAAACGCTGCCAAAATAATTAACAGTAATATTTATATAGTTCCTGAGATCGTTGATGTAAAAGCAGATAAACTTAATCAAATAGAAGAACAACAATAAGGCCGGATTTAGAAGTTTAGATGGTTTAGAGGTTTAGAAAAATGCCATATCATTGCGATCAATCTTTAATCATCACGCCTAAACTTTCTAAACTCTTCTAAACATACTAAACTTGCTTTATGCTTGAAAAAATTAAGAAATTAGCTGCTGATTATTCCACTGAGTTTATTGAGGTCCGTCATCATATACATGCAAATCCTGAATTGAGTTACGAGGAATTTGAAACTTCAAAATTCATACAACAAAAATTAAGTGCCTGGAAAATTCCTTTTGAAGTTAAAGCAACAACAGGTGTCATCGGGTTGATAAAAGGCAAAAATCCTTCTAAGAAAATAATTGCATTGAGGGCTGATATGGATGCACTGCCCATTACCGAAGCAAATGATGTTGTATATAAGTCGAAGAATAATGGAGTCATGCATGCATGCGGACATGATGTACATACGACCTGTCTTCTCGGTGCAGCAAAAATTCTAAATGAATTGAAAGATGAATGGGAAGGAACAGTAAAACTGATCTTTCAACCGGGAGAAGAAAAAAATCCCGGTGGCGCCAGTTTACTTATTAAAGAAGGTGTGTTGGAAAACCCTGCCCCACAAAAGATATTTGCTTTGCATGTTCACCCCGGATTGGAAGTTGGTAAATTCAGTTTCAGGGGAGGAATGGTAATGGCAAGTGCCGATGAGATATACATAACCATTAAGGGTAAGGGCGGACATGCAGCCGCACCTCAATTTACAGCCGATACTATTTTAATCGCATCACATCTCATCATCAGTCTGCAGCAGATCGTAAGCAGGAATAACAATCCGTTCAATCCATCTGTATTGTCCATTACTTCTGTGCAGGGAGGTAATACAACCAATGTGATCCCTTCTGAAGTAAAGCTGATGGGTACTTTCAGGGCAATGAATGAGGAATGGCGTTTTAAAGCACACAAACTCATCATCAAACAAACAAAAGAATTAGTAGCTGCTATGGGAGCAGAAGCTGAAATAAAAATTGATGTAGGTTATCCCTTTGTTTTAAACGATGAAATATTATCTGACCAGGCTAAGGAAAATGCTATACTATATGCAGGAAAAGAAAATGTAGAAGAAACAGAATTGCGAATGGGTGCTGAGGATTTTGCCTATTATTCTCATAAGATACCCGGCTGTTTTTTCAGGCTGGGTGCAGGAAATAAAGAAAAGAATATCACCAGTAATGTACATACAGCTACTTTTAATATTGATGAAAGAGCTATTGAAAAGGGGATGGGAATGATGGCGTGGTTGGCGGTAAGCGTTTAAAAGTTTAAGGGTTTAATGGTTAAACCTTTGATCGGAAACTTATTTATTAATTCAGCCAACCTTTAAACCTTAAACGATTTAAACCTTTAAACGATAAAAATGAAAATAGCATTCCACGGCGCCGCAAGAACTGTTACCGGTTCTAAACATTTACTTACATTAAGCAACGGAAAAAAATTATTACTTGATTGCGGTATGTTCCAGGGTATGGGCGACCAGACCAATCAACTTAACCGTGAATTTGGTTTTGATCCTGCTGCTGTTGATTACATGATTCTTTCCCATGCACACATTGATCATTGTGGCCTGATACCTAAATTAATTAAAGACGGGTACAAAGGAAAAGTGTACGCCACACCAGCAACAAAAGATCTGGCTGCAGTACTGATGGAAGATTCGGCGGGTATACAAGAGAACGATATAAAATTTGAGAACAAAAGAAGGGGATTGCAGGGCCTGCCTTATTTGCAACCTTTATATACAACCGAAGATGCATTGGCTGCCGTGGATCATTTTGTAGAAGTTGAATATGAAAAATGGTATAAGATAGAAGAAGGCCTGGAATTTTCTTATACAGATGCCGGTCACATTATCGGCAGCGCTGTAGTGAACCTGCGGATCACAGACAAAGGAAAAGTAACGCACATAACTTTCAGCGGTGATGTGGGAAGATACCGCGACATTATTTTAAAATCTCCCGCCACATTTGGCCAGGCAGATTATATTATTCTTGAATCAACTTATGGCAATAGTCTGCATGATGAACACAATCCAACCCCCGATGCATTGTTAAAATGGATCCAGCATACCTGCCTGGAGAAAAAAGGTAAACTCATTTTACCTGCATTCAGCGTTGGGCGTACACAGGAGATCTTATATGCACTCAATCAATTAGAACTGGAAAATCGTTTACCGGCATTGGAATATTTTGTTGACAGTCCGCTGAGCATAAAAGCAACAGAGATCGTAAAAAGTTACCCGCAATATTTTAATGCACGCATTCAAAAAGTATTATTAAGCGACCAGGATCCGTTTGGATTTAAAGGATTGAAATTTATCAAATCAGTGGAAGAATCCAAATTACTCAATTATAAGAAAGACCCTTGTGTAATTATTTCAGCAAGCGGAATGGCAGAAGCAGGAAGGGTAAAACATCATATCAGTAATGATATTGAGAATAGCCGCAATTCAATTGTGCTTACAGGTTATTGCGAACCACGTTCACTTGGAGGAAGGTTGAAACTTCATCCAAAAGAAGTTGGAATATTTGGGCAACCCCATGAAGTGAATGCTGAGATAGGGGAGATGCGCAGCATGAGTGCTCATGGTGATTATGATGATTTGGCGCAGTTCCTTTCCTGCCAGGATCCAAGGCAGGTTAAAAAACTTTTTCTTGTTCATGGTGAATACCCGGTGCAACAGGATTTTCAACAAAGGCTGATAAGAAAGGGATTTTTAGATGTGGAAATTCCTGAACGTCATTCTGAGATCGGGCTTACTTAAACCTGCCGGGATTGAAAGCACGGATATCGATGGTTGTATTTTTCCCTTCTACAATTTCAGATACAAGTTTACCTGTGCCCGTTCCCTCCGAAATTCCCAGCATGGCATGTCCGCCTGCAAAAACTACGTTGTCGTATTTTGAAACCCTGCCGATGTATGGAAGCCCATCGGGTGTTACTGGCCTGAGCCCATGCCATATCTTATCTGCAGGTGGGAGATCAATTTTTAATCCCGGATAAAAATCTTTCGCAGAATCATAAATGCCCTGCATGCGTTTAATCAATACTTTATTGTTGATACCACTTATTTCCATAGTACCACCAATTCGGAGTTGATTTCCCCAGGGAGTGATGGCGCATCTTCCGTCAACCAATATGGCTGGGTATTTTATATTTTTTTCTACAAAGGGATAAGTATAACTGTAACCCTTACCCGGTTGTAATAATAATTTTATACCCATCATTTTTGCAAGTTTGGGCAACCAGCTTCCGGTAGCAACGATCAATTCATTGCAATCAATTTTTTCCTTATCAGTAATGACTGCTGAAATTTTATGATCGTTTTTTTCAAAACCTTTCACTGTTGTATTTAATTGAAATTGCACACCCGATCTTATAAGATGATCTTTCAGCGTAAGCATGAGTTTGCCGGGATTGAAATGACAATCATCTTTGAATAACACGGCACCGGATACATTCAATTCTACGTCTGGTTCTAATTGCTGCACCTGTTGTGCATTGAGTCTTTCTACTTTCAACCCGAATTTCTCTGCATCATCTGCCATGTGAAATTCATGATCGAGTGTTTTTAATTCCCTGCACATCATCAGGCATCCGATCTCCTGCATATCAAAATGATCACCTATCTTCATCCGCATTTCATTCATTAAATGCCGGCTGAGTTGTAGAATATTATTCAGGTGCGGTGAATTCTTTGTAACCGTTTTTGCATTACTGCTTTTCCAGAAATGATAGCCCCATTGCAGAAGATCCTTATTCAGCCTGGGTTTTATGTAAAATGGACTGCTGCTTTTGAGCATATGTTTAATGCCTTCTCCAATGATACCCGGCGATGCCAATGGAATAAAATGACTGGGCGACATATATCCCATGTTGCCAAAAGAACAGCCATCGGTTATATCTCCACGATCAATGATAGTAACTGCATAACCTTCTTTTTGTAAATAGTATGCACTGCATAAACCGATGATACCTCCACCGATGATCACAATACCCCCTGACCCCCTAAAGGGGGAACCTGGATCGTTACTGTATTTTAAATTTGAATCCACTTTTATAATTGATAGTATTTAAAACTTCGTTCAGTAAATTGTAACCTACCTATCAAGGTATTTCGAATTAAGGTTCCCCCTTTAGGGGGTCAGGGGGTTTGGAATCCGTACGCATACGGATCATCTTCCTGATCTATTGTAATAATATTATGTCCATATATTCTAGCCCAGCCCTCAATACTCGGACGAATAGCTGCTATTCCATTCACAGTCACTTCTTCTTCGATTCGCCCGGTAAATTTACTCCCGATGATGCTTTCATGAATAAATTCATCGCCTTTTTTTAATCTTCCTTTAGCATACCATTGCGCCATACGTGCTGAAGTGCCTGTGCCGCAGGGGCTGCGGTCAATGGCTTTGTCGCCGTAAAAAACAGCATTCCTTGCTGTAGAACTTTTATCCATAACAGCGCCTGTCCACAAAATATGGCTGCATCCCCTGATCGTTTCATTTTCAGGATGAATAAATTTATACTTTTCATTGATGCGTTTTCTCAATTCACCAGACCAGCCAATTAATTCAGCAGCACTATGAAATTCTAATCCTTTGAAATTTTTCTGTACATCAATGATCGCATAAAAATTCCCGCCATAAGAAACATCAATTACTAATTCTCCCAAACCAGGGCAATCAACAATCAATTCCGTTGCGGCTAAATACGAAGGAACATTTGTCAGTTTTACCGTATCAACTTTTATTTTACTCAAAGTATTTTCCGCTTCAATCTTTTCCATCTCCCTCCCCTTCGGGGAGGATAGGAGGGGCTTTATTTCACCCGCTTCAATCTCCTCCTTTTCCTCCCCCTTCGGGGGAGATAGATGGGGCTTTGTCTTATACTCAACCATTACCAAACCTGCCGGCGCTTCCATTCTTACAATACCTGGAATTTTTGGTTTTATCAATCCTTCTTCAATAGCAATGGTAATGGTGCCAATGGTTCCATGCCCGCACATAGGGAGGCAACCACTCGTTTCTATAAATAATACAGCAATATCATTAGCAGGGTCATGTGGAGGATATAAAATACTTCCACTCATCATATCGTGGCCTCGTGGCTCAAACATCAATCCTTTTCTTATCCAGTCATATTCTTTTAAAAAATGTTGGCGCTTTTCACTCATATTATTTCCAATAAGTACCGGACCACCTTCTTTTACAAGGCGTACGGGATTGCCGCAGGTATGGGCATCGATGCAGGTGAATGTTGTCAAATAATTTTATTAAAACTTTTTCTAAATTTTTATTTCTCGCTAAGATCGCAAAGGAGCGAAGCCGCAAAGGGTCTTAGCGATCCTTGCACTTCTTAGCGCCTTTGCGTGATAATATATGTTATTGAATCGTTTCCAAAGTTGAAATAATTAAATTAATTTCGAGTGATTATTTTTTATGGAAGCATACGGTAAAATTTTATTGATCGCAATGCCCGTCTTTTTACTACTCGTACTTTTTGAAAAATGGTATGGCTGGCGTAAAGGAAAAGATACAGTGCGTAATATGGATATGATCTCAAGCCTCAGCTCAGGTGTTACCAATGTTACCAAAGATGTATTGGGATTAAGTATTGCCTTAATTTCTTACGAATGGCTGGTAAACAGGATCGCAATTACTCATATCAGCGCCACCTGGCTTACTTATTTGATTGCATTTATTGTATTGGATTTTGCAGGATATGTTGTTCATGCACTTGATCACCGGGTAAATTTTTTCTGGAACAGCCATATCATTCATCACAGCAGCGAAGAGTTTAACCTTGCCTGTGCATTGAGACAAAGTGTTTCTGTTTTTGTAAGATTATTTATCATACTATTATTACCTGCAGCGTTGTTTGGTGTACCGGCACAGGTTATTGCTGTGGTAGCACCCCTGCATTTATTTGCACAGTTTTGGTATCATACGCAGCATATTGGCAAGATGGGATTTTTAGAAAAAGTAATTGTAACACCTTCGCATCACCGTGTTCATCATGCCATCAACAAAGAATACATTGATAAGAATTACGGACAGATATTTATTTTCTGGGATAAAATATTTGACACTTTCCAGGAAGAATTAAAAGACGTGCCGGCAGTGTATGGAATTACAAGACCTGTTCGTACCTGGAACCCGATCAAAATTAATTTTCAGCATTTATGGCTGATGATAAGAGATGCCTGGTATGCCAAAAGCTGGAGTGATAAATTGAAAGTATTCTATATGCCTACCGGTTGGCGCCCTGCTGATGTTGAAGAAAAATACCATGTTTACAAGATCGAAGATGTGTATGATTTTGAAAAATACGATACCGGCTATTCAACATTGTTTTTAGCATGGACCTGGTTACAAATGATACTACTACTGCTATTTGTAAGTTATCTCTTCGGTAATATTGCATTGGTTGGCAACCCGGGAATATTTATTTACGGGGCATTTGTTTTTTTATACGTGTATGCTTTCACCGAATTAATGGATAGGAATGAGTATGCATTTATCTGGGAATTTGTTAAATGCAGTGCAGGTATTGGGATCATACTTTATTTCGGAGATTGGTTTAAAGCGGCAACTTTTTCACATTCGATAAGATATATCCTGATCGCTTACTTTGTTTCATCGTCAATCATAACAAGCTGGTTCAATTTTATTTTTCGTTCTGAAAATAACAACCGGTTTGCTATTAGCTGATCATTTTATTTCTTCATAATGAACAACAGCAACATTCGGTTGCAATTGCAACGTGAATGTTTCATGAGGATTGGATTCGCTGTTTTTCTCTTCTGAAAGCACTAAAAATTGCCCAAATGATTGATGTAACCGAAGGACTGCTGTTGTAAAATGTAATGCTACTGTATGATACAGGCGATTGCTGATATCAGTTTCAATTACCTCAAGATTACATATATCAAATGTTATTTGTTTGCCTGTAGTGTCTTCCAGGAAAGGAATCTTTTTATTGAGTGATTCTATAAAACCTGTTACGGCAAAACCTGATTTATAGTGCAATGAATTTGCCCTGCCATCATTTGCTTTTAATTCAGTGAATGTTTGAAATTTCCCTTCGGGGTTATATGCCTGTGATTTCAACAAAAATTCTTCATAAAAAAAATGGAACACATTTTTTTCAAATTGACTCTGTGCAGAAGCATCAATGATATGCCGGTAGGAAATTTTTATGAGTGCTGACATTAAGTACAAAGGTTTAGAAGTTTAGAAAGTTTAGAGGGTTTAGTTATTATAGAGCTGAAACTCTAAACTTTCTAAACTAATTTTTCCATGGTTTTTCATTTAGATTTATAAAGCGATCCCGATCGTATAAGAGCCTGTGTAACCCGCAGTAGTATTTCCTGTCAATGCAACTGTTTCAGTTGCCAGATCTGTTGCTGAATTATTGAAGATGCCATCTGAAGAATTCCTCATAGTATTTATTCCATGAGCAGCATATAATGCAGTGAGATGTACTGCATCAGAAATTGTTTCAGGAAAAGTTATCTGTGTGGCTTTTTTTAAAACATTATTTACAAATACTTCTATATGAATATGAGTTGCCCTGCCCTGGTACCAACCAGGATAGATGGTATTAAATATTGCTTTACCACTTGCATCTGTTAACTGGTAACCCCTTAACCAGGTTTCGCCTACATAACTTTGTGTGCCCAATGAGCCGCCGGTTTGATTTCCGTACCCGGAGTAATAACCATCTTTATTGCAATGCCAGATATCAACCCTTGCATTGGCAACCGCAGCACAACTGTTATTGATATTTATAACATTGAAAGTTAAAGACAATGGCAGCCCTGTTTGTCCGCCTGTTACGTCAACCCTTTGTAAAGGATTTGTTATTTCCCCGCCAACATAAGGATAAGGGCCTTCCACTTCTGTTGGGGTTTCTTTGCAGGCGCCGTTATTGTTTCCAGAGCCAGTTTCATCTTTTTTCTTACAGGCATCAATGATCGTTGCGGCACTTAGTAACCCCAATGAGTTTCTCAAAAAATCTTTACGTTCCATGGAATTGATTTTAGTTTTTCATGAATTTAATTATCCCTTATAAAATTTCGTTACAAACCTGTCGATTCCGCTTTCTATGATCAACAGGTAAACCCCCTTTTTAAGAAACTTAATGTCAATACTTGTTAAAGAAACACCTGTTTTCAATTTACCGGTGCCCATTAGCTGCCCGCTCATATTTATGATCTTTAAAATACTGTTGCTGTAAACGGCGGGATGTTTAATGACAAGCAGGTCAGTAGCAAAAGAATTTACAAGACTGATCGTTTCAATAGAATCAGAATGAAGCGTTACTATACCACTGTATGTAAATGTGCCATCTATGTCAATTATCTTTAACCTGAAATAAGTAATTTCAGCAGGCAATGGCTGTTGCAGGCTGAAGCTGTAATTATTGATGGAAGAACCATTTGAAGCATTTACTGTTCCAACAGTTTGAAAATTCCTGGAAGGATGCGTGCTTTGTTCAATTTCAAAACGACTGAAGTTTAATTCATTTTCAGTGATCCACCAGAGCATTGGATTCCTGTTTTCCACTCCTGCTGTAAAAGAAATAAGATGCAATGGAACCGGTGTATAGTTAGCAATAAAACTATGGCTGGCAGTATAACCGGTTGCAACACTTCCAACAGGGTTTAAAAGCTGTTCAGCATACCCGTTATTAAATACATTATCGCCACTGTACGCTGTGATGGAATTATTGGGTTTTCCATAATAAGCATTCACGAGTGCAGTAGTACTGCCGGCAACGCTATCTAATGGAAACGCATATTGTGAAGTATGAACCAGTACATTGCCGGCGTATATTTCGCAATGGATATGTGTTAATCTGCCGTTATACCAACCCGGATAAACAGTTGTAAATACAACCTGCCCGGCAGCATCTGAAGTTTGAATACCACGTAAATAGGTAAGCCCGGCCTGGCCCGGATTCATTCCATTGCTATATCCTGAATACAAGCCGTCTTTAGAGCAATGCCAGATATATACTTTTAGTCCCGAGAGCGGTGTGCAATTTAGGTTTTGAACGGTCATAGTTAAAACAAAGGGAACGCCTGTTTGTGTTTCCCTTATGTCGCTGCGTATTAAAGCCGATTGGGATGCTATTGCTGTAGCATCAAATAACGGGAACGGCCCGCGTGTTTCTGATGGTATTAAAGTACAGGCAGTTGGATCTTGGCCGATTGATTCATGAGCTGAAATATTTTTTGGAAATGGCAGAAGTGTTCCCAAACTCAATACACCGACCCTGCTTAAAAACTGCCGCCTGGGAGAATTTGATCTCATAGAAATCTTTTTAGTATTTAAAATTATTTTAAAAGTAAAAAGCACCACTGCGAGATAAAAATAATAGCGGTAAACCAATAAATTCCTGCGGTAAATGCAGCTATTTGTTAAGGAGTTTTAGGAAATTTTCCTCATAGCTGCTTCCAATGGGGATATCTTCTTCAGCAATGGAGATTATTTTGCCCCGGATACTTTTTATTTTATCAAAAGCTACTATATAGCTCCTGTGTACCCGTATGAAATTATTTGTGGGAAGTTTTTCAAGGATGCTTTTGATCGTCATTCTTGCAACAACAGGTTTTTGTGATACCAAATATATCTTTAGATAATCATCCAGCCCTTCAACTAAAATAATGTCATTGATATCTATTTTTACCAGGCTGTAATCTGCCCTGATATAGATAAAATTATTCTGTGTTGTTGTATTTGAAGTATTTTGATACTGGTAATATTGGTTTGCTTTACCGGCTGCTTGCAAAAATCTTTCGAATGTAAATGGCTTTAATAAAAAATCAACAGCATTCAGGTTAAAACCTTCAACTGCATAATCACTGTGTGCCGTGGTAAATATCACCATGGTTTCCTGTTTGATACTTTTATACAATTCCAGTCCGCTCAGTGATGGCATGTTGATATCAAGAAACAAAAGATCTACAGGGAATTTATTTATATATTTTAATGCATCTGTTGGCTTGTTGAAACTTTTTTCTAATTGCAAAAAATCGATCTTACTACAGAATATTTCTATGATCTGCAGTGCAGGTATTTCATCATCTATGGCAATTGCTTTTATCATATCAGATCAATACTAAGGTTTACAGTAAATTGCTTTTCATCTTCCTGTATCAACAGCTTGTGTGAATATGGATAAACCAGTTCAAGCCTGCTGCTGGTATTTTCAAGGCCAATACCGCTTTTATCTTCTTCATTCACCTGCACAGTTACTTTATTATTTGAAACAAACATTTCTAATCTTTGTTCGTAAATATTTATTACAATTTTTATATTGGTATCTTCTTCTGCATTGATACCGTATTTGAAAGCATTTTCAATGAATGAGATAAGGATCAGTGGTGCTATCTTTTTATTTTTTTCATTTCCCCAGATACTGTAGTTAAGTTTTAATTCATTTCCGAAACGCAATTGTTGCAGATCGATATAATTACGGATATAATCGAGTTCCTTATGTAAAGGAACAAAATCGTTGTTTGATTCGGCTAATATATACCGCATCATGGATGATAACTTTTGCACGGCTTCCGGTGTGCTATCTGATTTTTGTATTGCAAGCGAATAAATGGAATTGAGTGTATTGAAAAGAAAATGCGGATTGATCTGTGCTTTCAGGTAAGACAATTCTGCATCCAATCTTTCTTTTTCTGATTGTTGCCAACGGTTCCTGATCCTTAATAACAATGATAAAAAAGCAACTGCCAGGAAAAGAAAAATATTGTGATTGATCCTCGCAAAGAAAAAATTACCCGGCCCTCTATCAAATGATGGAGGACGAGGCATATCCATATCTGCATGAGGCGGTTCCGGAGGCCTGCCATTAAATAAAGAGCCAGGAAGCCAGGCTATCAGCCACATAGCAGCTAACAGCATGATAAAGTATAAAAAATATTTCCGGGTAAAATATATCCGCGGAATGAGAACAAAATAATTCAGGTAGAAAAATAAGACCAGTAATGCATATTGTGTAAAATCATTCCAGGCAAATACATTTATTACAAATATTCCTTTGCCACGGTTTTCGGGTGAAGTAAAAAAAGGGATAGATAAAAAAATTGAACAACCGATAGCATGAAAGATCCATTCATATTTTTTTCTGATCATCAGTTCGGGTTTATTAGGAAGACAAAACTATTTCAACAATATTTCAAATCTCCTTTTTTGCGGCGATCAATTTATTTGTGTCGGTTAAAACAGTTTGTCCTTCGTCAATTCATTATCCACTGTTCTCCAGATATTTAATGGGTTGCTGTTCTTTAATTCATCGGGTAATAAACTGTCAGCCCAGTTTTGAAATGCGATTGGCCTGGCAAAACGTTTGATGCCATCTGCACCAACAGATGTAAACCTGCTGTCGGTACTTGCAGGGAATGGCCCGCCGTGTTGCATGCTTAAACAAACCTCTACACCTGTCGGCACACTGTTTAGAATAAACCTTCCGCAAATATTTTTTATGGCTTCAACCAGTTCTTCATTATTCAGAACATCATTTTCGGTTGCCATTAAAGTGGATGTCAACTGGCCTTCGAGATTCATGGCAACCTTTTTCATTTCATTTATGTCTGCGCAACGAATGATGATGGAGTAGGGGCCGAAGACTTCCTGTTGCAGTAATGGATTGTTTAAAAAAGTTTGTGCCGTTGTTGATGCAAGGGCAGCACTTCCTAACGAACCGCTGTCGGGGTTTTCAACCGCCGACAGGATTTCTACATTGGTTTGCGATAATGCTATTGCTTTTTTCTCAACATAATTTTTATAGATACCAGTATGCAACATCGGCGCTGCTGCAATATTCTTTATTTCTGCTGATAAAGTATTTATGAAGATTTGCAGGTCATCACCATCAATTCCAATAATGATACCGGGGTTGGTACAAAATTGTCCAACACCCAATGTAATGGAAGCAGCATATTGTTTTGCAATTTCAGCTGCAGCGGATCTCATTTTTTCAGGCAATAAAAAAACCGGGTTCACACTTCCCATTTCTGCAAAAACAGGGATCGGTTCTTTTCGTTGATTTCCCCAATCGAATAATTGTTTACCACCGGCAAAAGATCCTGTAAATCCAACAGCTTTTGTGTGTGCATGTTTTACCAATGCTTCGCCAACTGCTGTGGAAGCGCCATGAATATGTGCAAAAATTCCTTTTGGCATATTTGTGTTGGAAGCTGCTTTCATGATTGCTCCTGCAACCAGTTCACTTGTTTTTGCATGTGCAGGATGCGCTTTTACAATTACCGGGCAGCCGGCTGCAAAAGCACAGGCCGTATCACCACCTGCAGTTGAATAAGCGAATGGAAAATTACTTGCGCCAAAAACAACTACCGGCCCTAGCGGGATCAGCATTTTCCTGATATCCGGCTTGGGTGGGGTTTTATCTGGAATGGCAGTATCGATCCTTGCATCTAACCATTGCCCGCTTTCACATAATGTTGCATAATTTATAAGTTGAAATATTGTTCTTGCTCTTTCTCCTCTTAATCTTGCTTCAGGCAAATTGGTTTCCTGCATGGCAGTTTGGATAAGTTCATCGCCGAGGTTTTCCATTTCTGCTGCAATGTTTCTCATAAGATCTGCACGTTGTTTCAATGGTAATTTCCTGTAAATATGAAATGCTTGCCAGGCTTGTTGCATCACAACTTCTATTTCGTCTTTTGTAGAATCGGGGAGCATAAGTTTATTTAAGTTTGATTTTTTATTCGTTTAAAGGTCTAATGGTTTAAAAGTTTAATGTTGTTTTGAGTATTAGGGATCAACCCTTAAACCTTTAAACTTTTAAACGTTAAACCACCGGCCTCTTTGCTATCCCCTCATCAATAATTTTCAAAATAGCTTCCCTTTCCTCTCCTTCCAATATCATCCTCGGTGGCCTCACAAATTCAGAACCGATACCAGCCTGTGTTTCTGCTAATTTTATATACTGAACCAATTTGGGATGAATATCCAATTCCAATAAAGGCATGAACCAGCGATAGATCTTTAATGCATCTTCAAGCTTATTTGCTTTTACTAAATTGTAAATGGCAACGGTTTCTTTTGGAAATGCACAAACCAATCCTGCCACCCAGCCATCAGCCCCCAAACAAAGTTCTTCGTAAGCAAGGGTGTCAACACCACATAAAATTTTTATCCTGTCACCAAAGCGATTGATCATTCTCGTTACGTTAGTTGTATCACGGGTAGATTCTTTTACAGCCTGTATATTTTTACATTCGATGATCTCTTCAAACATATCTAATGTTATTTCGGTCTTATAATCTACCGGGTTATTATAGATCATGATGGGAAGATCAGTATTGTTTGCAATTGTTTTAAACCAATTTACGGCTTCCCGGTGATCTGGTTTGTATCGCATGGGTGGCAATAACATTAAACCTGCCGCCCCCCATTTTTTTGCATTTCCTGCCTGTATGACCGCTTCTTTGGTTGACCCTTCCGCAATATTTAATATAACAGGAATTTTTCCATTTACTTTCTCTACGGCAAATTTTAAAATGGTTTCTTTTTCTTCGATGGTTAATACACTTGATTCTCCCAATGTACCGCCCAATATTATTCCATTCACAGCGGCAGATAGCTGAGCCTGCAGGTTTTTTTCAAACAAAGGAAGGTCCAGTTTGTCATCATTGGTAAACTTGCTGGTAAGCGCCGGAAAGATACCCTGCCATTGAAATGCCATGATCATTTAATTTGATAGGCACACAAACTACGAAATTGAGGGATAAAATGGGGTGAGATACTGCCGGAATTCGCAACTGTTGCCATTACCAGGCATATAAGTCATCTTTTTTAAAAAATTTTGGCTACAAAACTGCATCGTGTTATCTTTGCCGTCCCTTAAAAACAAACGGCGCGTTGGTCAAGGGGTTAAGACGCCTCCCTTTCACGGAGGAATCACGGGTTCGATTCCCGTACGTGCTACAAAGCCTCTCAATGTTGAGAGGTTTTTTATTTACAATGGTTACTGTCTATATATTACTGAGCGAAAAGGATAAGGCCAGCTATGTGGGGATGGCATTAAATCCTATTGCAAGATTAAAAGAGCATAATAATGGTAAAAACCGTTATACAAAAGCACATATTCCCTGGAAAATAATTTATACCGAAGATCATCCTGACTGGTCATCAGCAAGAGTAAGAGAAAAGTATCTTAAATCTACAGCTGGAAAAAACTGGTTAAAAAAATATTTTGATGATCAAAACGGAGGGATCACAGGTTCCCTGCCTGCTTGACGCAGTCAGGCAGGCAGGGATTCCCGTACGTGCTACAAAGCCTCTCAATTATTGAGAGGCTTTTTTAATATGGATAAGTTATTGTAGCAGTATCGCTACATACAATATTTATTAATGTGTCCCTTCCAATTCCCGGGGTTGAGATTGGTTCTCCATGTATAGTGTAAGGTCCAGCATTGAGATTGGTAAAATAGGTAGTATTAGAAAGTAAGTTTAGCGCATTAGTTGCCTGGAAGCCATTTACCAGGTATGTTTCGGAAGAATTATTAATTAGTTTTAAGGTACCGGTTTCAATTACTAATATAACCCCTTTATTAAGTATGCCTATATTAAGCGGTCCCAACCATGTTCCGTATTGCCCCTTCTGGCAACCTTTTTCTGCATCCCAACCATATGCAATCGGTGAAAGATTGTTAAATGTTACGATGCCATTTGTACCGGTTATTTGAGTTGCCAAGATCTGGTGGCTGGGTGGCAGTTCGTATTTATAGAGGTTTACAGTGGCTCCCGAAATGACACCTCCTGCTATATGTTTTACTGTTATCTGCAATGTTGCAGTTTGTTCAACTGTAGTTTTTGAACAAGCTGTAAAAAATATTCCAGCCAGCATCAAAATGAAAAAAAGCTGTCGTGTTAGTTTATTAAACATTTCATTAGGGATTAGTTATCAAAACTGATTGATATTAAAGGTAATTATATTTGCTAAATCCTCAAATCCAGGTTACTTTTATTTTGTAATCAATAACCAATAAATACTCCCTTGGCGGTTATTTTAATTTAATTCAGGTTTTTGTCCGCTAATTTCCCCACATACTTTATTTTTGCCGCAAATAATAAAATCACCATTTCAAATTTTAGTTATGAGTACAGTAAAAGTTGCAATCAATGGATTTGGCCGTATCGGTCGCTTAGTATTTCGCCAGATACACGATATGAAAGGCATAGATGTAGTGGCTATCAATGACCTCACAAGCCCGGCAGTATTGGCTCATTTATTAAAGTATGACAGCGCTCAGGGCAGATTTGGTCAAAATGTGACTTCTACTGAAAACGCCATCGTGGTAAACGGACATGAAATAAAAATATATGCTCAGAAAGATCCTGCACAAATTCCCTGGGGAGCACACAATGTGGATGTTGTGATTGAAAGCACCGGGTTCTTTACCGATAAAGACAAAGCAGAAGCACACATAAAAGCAGGTGCAAAAAAAGTAGTGATCTCTGCACCGGCTACCGGCGAAATGAAAACAGTTGTATTTAATGTTAACCACAATATATTGGACGGTAGCGAAACCATCATCAGTTGTGCAAGCTGTACCACCAATTGCCTGGCACCAATGGCAAAAGCACTGAATGATAATTTTGGTATCCTTACAGGTATCATGAGCACCATTCATGCTTATACAAATGACCAGAATACATTGGACGCTCCGCATCCTAAAGGCGATCTTCGCCGTGCAAGGGCAGCAGCAGCCAATATTGTACCCAACAGTACAGGCGCTGCAAAAGCGATCGGACTGGTATTACCCGAATTAAAAGGTAAATTAGATGGTGGTGCACAAAGGATCCCTGTGATCACAGGTTCTGTAACAGAATTATACAGCATCCTGGAAAAACCTGCTACTGTAGAAGCCATCAATGCAGCTATGAAAGCAGCCAGCAATGAAAGTTTTGGTTATAATGAAGATGAAATTGTAAGCAGCGACGTGATCGGTATCACTTTCGGATCTTTATTTGATGCAACACAAACAAAAGTAATGACCATGGGCGATAAGCAAATGGTGAAAACCGTTAGCTGGTATGATAATGAAATGAGTTATGTATCACAGTTAGTAAGGACGGTGCATCATTTTGCGGGACTAATTAAATAAGAAACCAACAACCCCCTTCGCACCCTAAAAAGCCCCACCTATCCTCCCCGAAGGGGAGGGAAGAGGAGGAGATAGATGCGAAGATTGTTGCGGCGTAACAAAAATTTTAAACCCAATTCTACTTCCCTCTCCTTTGGAGAGCGGTTGGGGTTAGGTTTTAGCAAGCAGCAGATCATTATTCAGCATCGTGGAGTTTATCCTGAGGAACGAAGGATCACTCACTTGTACTATTAGTTCTTTATCCAACAAATAAATACAGGCTTTCTGATAAAGAAAGTTTGTATATTTTATAAACTTTAAAACTAGGTTCTCCGCCGCGGCGGAGGCAGGGGTATGAATTTTTACAACTACAATTTCAAAAGCCAAAAAGCATTGGTACGTGTAGATTTCAATGTTCCGTTAGATGAGCATTTTAATATCACCGATGACAGCCGCATGACCGCTACCATTCCTACCATCAAAAAAATATTGGCAGATGGTGGTTCTGTAATTTTAATGAGTCATCTGGGCCGCCCGAAAGATGGACCGGTGGAAAAATATTCATTGAAACACTTAGTGAAACATTTACACGAATTACTTGGTGGCAATACCAAAGTTTTCTTTGCCAATGATTGCATTGGCGAACAGGCAAAGCTTACATCGAACATGCTTAAAGCTGGTGAAGTATTGTTGCTCGAAAATTTACGTTTTTACAAAGAAGAAGAAAAGGGCGATAAGGCATTTGCAGAAAAATTAAGCAAACTGGGAGATGTTTATGTGAACGATGCATTTGGTACGGCTCACAGGGCACATGCTTCTACGGCAGTGATCGCAGATTTTTTTGATGCTGATAAAAAAATGTTCGGCTTGCTCATGGAAAGAGAAGTAGAAAGTGCCGAAAAAGTTTTGCATAACAACGAAAAACCATTTCTTGCCATTATTGGTGGTGCAAAAGTTTCTGATAAGATACTGATCATAGAAAACCTGTTAGACAGGGCAACCGATATTATCATCGGTGGCGGTATGGCTTATACTTTTTACAAAGCACAGGGTGGACACGTTGGTAATTCTTTGTGTGAAATGGAAAAATTAGATGTTGCCAATGAATTATTAAAAAAAGCGGAAGAAAAAGGCGTTTGCATTCACCTCCCGGCAGATTCTATCATAGCAGATAAATTCGATGCCAATGCAAATGTTTCCGGTGCATTGAGCAATAATATTCCCGATGGATGGATGGGACTGGATATCGGGCAAATGGCCTGCGAAACTTTTACCAAAGTGATCCTTCATTCCAAAACGATTTTATGGAACGGCCCCATGGGTGTTTTTGAAATGGAAAAATTTCAACACGGAACAAAAACGATCGCACATGCTGTTGCTGATGCTACAAAAAATGGCACTTTTAGCCTGGTTGGCGGCGGTGATAGTGTTGCCGCAGTAAATAAATTCGGTTTGAGCGACCAGGTAAGTTATGTATCTACCGGCGGTGGTGCATTATTAGAATATTTTGAAGGGAAGGAATTACCGGGTATCGCAGCGATAAAGAAATAGTTTAGGGTTTAGAAGTTTAGAGTTTAGGCGCACGCCTAACATAATTTCTAAACCTCTAAACCCTAAACCTCTAAACTGTATTTAACCTCCCATCTTCTCAAGCATCTTCTTCGCATTCTCATTCTTCACATCCAGTTCCAACACCTTCCTGTAATTTTCTTTTGCCGATTCTTTATCCCCGGTATTAAAATAGTATTCTCCCATGCTGTTATACAAATTTGCATTTTTGGGATGTAGCAAAATATTAAGTTTAAATACTACCAGCGCTTTATCCATCTCTTTCCTCGCCATCAATACATAACCATAAGTATTTAATTCTGCAGCATTTTTTAAAATTGGTTTTATTAATTCAGCTGTTTCGGAAAGTTTTGTCTCAATTTCATTTGTTTCTTTGTTTTTAAACAATGAATCCATATAAACAACTCCTTTATAATGGGGTTTATAATGATCCCCATTCAATATTGCAAACAGGTCTTTTTCAAGTGAAACAACCGGCGATTCTACAATGCGACCCAGTTCTTTGTTGCTTTCATAAACAATAAAAGTGGGTACACGGTGAATATTTAATCCCATTTCTTCATGGCCGGGACTTTGCTTGTAAGTGCTGTCATGATTGTCGACCATCACTAATTTTATTTGTGATCTTTTAACCCCGCAAGCTTTCATGATCTTATACATACGGGGAATTTCCCTTTTACTATCGCCGCACCAGGTTCCCATGAATAACAGGAATGATTTTCCATTCGTCAACGGTTTGATCATTTCAGTAATTGTATCATTCACTTTATATCCTTCATAATTCTTATTGTACCATTCTTTGAAAGGGTCTTTTTTAAGTGCAGATTGGGTGCAGGTTCCGAGTAACATCGGTTTGCCGCCATTGTCAACAGATATTTTATTTACCGGCCCGTTATTGGAAATTTTTGGTGAACAGGCATATAGTAATACGATAGTTGCTATAGCAACTGATAATATTTTTTTCATTTTTCATTATTTGTGATTAGTAATATGAATAGTACATGACATTACGCATCAATAACCTCCGTTGGTCGGCGGCTATTTGCATATGCATGCAGGCATGGCAATGATGAACTCATTGCTCATTCAAAAAAAATATTACGATTGCGGCGGATGGAAAATATTCCCGTTGAAAGAAGATAAGAATGAAACGGGTTGTTTGGGGAATCTTATTGGTTGATCTTTTGTAATTAAATGAAAATTGTTTTCATTCAGCACATAATATTCATCCAAAGAAATATGAACATGTGCTTTTTGTGGAGGAAGCTGATTGTTATCTTTCCCAAAGTCATAGCCTTGGTCTTTTTCACAATCACAAGTGGCAGTGCTTGTTTTTACGGAAAAATTTTCAACCTTGCATTGTAAATAAGCAAGTTGCCTGCCATACTGTGTAAGCATGAATAATGTGATCAGTAATATGGCGGCAGTTGTTTTAAACATATAATAGTGTAATATAAAATTTTTTTCATAGAATTTCTAATTCAGTCATCATGGATACACAAGCGGCATACGATCAATGGGCAGCAACCTATGATTCTGTGGCAAATAAAACAAGGGATCTTGAAATGGTTGCCGGGCAGGAAATACTTTCAACAGCAGATTTTAGCAAAGTACTTGAGATCGGTTGCGGAACAGGTAAAAATACCAAGTGGATATCCAAAAGAACACAGCATCTCACGGCTGTTGATTTTTCTGACGGCATGCTAAATCTTGCACGCCAAAAAATAAAAGATGAGCATGTAAAATTTAAACAGTGTGATCTTACCTTGCCCTGGGATTTCGAAAAAACTTCACTCATCATTTGCAGTCTTGTGCTGGAGCATATTGAAAATATTTATTTTATTTTTGAACAGGCTGCTAAAACTTTGGATGACAACGGATGTTTTTATATATGTGAATTACATCCATATAAACAATTAGAAGGCAGCCGTGCAAAATTTGAACAAGGCAATGAATTGATACAACTGGAATATTTTATTCATCATATTTCAGATTTTTTTACCGCAGCAATGAAAAACGGATTTCAATGTATCAGCCTAAAAGAATGGTTTGATGATGATAGCAGGTCAACTACTCCAAGATTGATATCTTTTCTTTTTCAAAAGAAACCATAATACAATATTTTGTCATTCTGACGAAGGAAGAATCCCTGACATGCTTCGTTCCTCAGCATGACAAATCAAACTGAGATATTAAAAAAACTCAATCTTTTCCAAATGGCATTTAGTAAGTATATTTAATGTCCTTTTTGAATAGTATTAGAAATAACATTGATTGTATTGATTTAACAATGTAATCAAATCATCCTCCCTCTCTTTGGGACTACTGTGTGGACACATTTTTTGAGAAAGGAATAATATAGATCTTTGACATATGGTAGAATTAATAAACTCATTTCCAGACTTTACAGGGTCTTTTGGAGATAAACGCATAGAACGTAAAGCC
>JANNBU010000341.1:0-4198 GCA_031385805.1 Ferruginibacter sp. | reverse complement strand
GTATAAGGAGAAAGATTGCTTCGTTCCTCGCAATGACGACATCAATAAATCATTTACAAGATGATACTCAACAAACAAACCGCCGATAAAAAACTCCGCCGCATGGCATTGGAAGTAGCCGAAAGAAATCATGAAAAGGATTCACTCATATTGATCGGCATAAAAGAGAACGGCATTTTTATCGCAAATAAGATCGCTGTTTATTTAAAAGAAGTTTTTTCAGGAAATATAAAAGTGATCGATCTGTGGCTTGATAAAAAAGATCCCGGCGAAATAAAGCTCAGCGAAAATATCGACTTCAACAACAAATCGATCTTGCTCATTGATGATGTTGCCAATAGCGGCCGCACCATGCTTTATGCATTAAAACCATTGCTGTTGCAAAAACCCGGACAGGTACAAACACTTGCATTGGTAGAACGCACACATAAAAAATTCCCCATTGCTGTTGATTATGTTGGGATGTCTATCTCAACAACCTTACACGAAAATATTATAGTAGAAGTTAAGAATGGGGAGATAATTGGTGCTTCTATGAGTTAAAATATCTCCGTGCCTCTGTGCCTTCGTGTCGCTGTGTTTCAAAATGCGTATCTCCATGCAGGTATTGAAACACGAAGGCACAGCGACACGGAGACACAGTGCAGAGAAAATTATATTAGAAATGAAACCAGTTAAATCTCACTTTACCATTTGAATATTCCAACGAAGGAGTAGGGAACTTAACTATGTTGAGTAAGTTTAATGCAAATTTTATTCCCTTCCTGTTTGTTTTGATCTTTGTAAGATCAATATCCGGGGCAAGGTACCATTGCCTTACTCTTTTAATATCCGGGCGGAAGAAATTGATGTTTCCATATTTATCTTTTCCAATATTTTCCCGTGCGCCAAATACGCCTTCAATTCCGGTTCCTACAGAAACCTGCAACCAGGCTGGTATTTTTGAATGAGGAAAGAATGATCTCAGGTTGGTGCTTAGCCAGTAAGTTTGTCCGTTGTAGTCTTTTAAAAAACGTTCCGGACTGCTTTTACCGAAAATATCATCGCTTCTTTTATTCAAAGATGCATCTGCATATTTTTTTCGGTGGAAAGACCATTTAAGTTGCATGCGTTGTTCATCCCAGGCAAGTTCCTGTGCGATGAACATGCCGCTACCAATAAAATTTGCACCTATATCGGCCCAGCTCCAGCCCCATTCACTGCTGAATCCATCGAGGGTTTCTATGACCGTATGGTACACAGCGCCGCTTAAACCGCCCAGCCAGATACGTTTTTTACGGCTCATACCTGTCCAGCGCCACATTTCCATGCTGGCCTTGCTTTCTGCATATACGCCATAAACATGGCCGATCTTATCCATACCTTTCCATTCATCAATATCATTAAAAGAATGAAAATTGGTTTGAGGATAATCTTTATACCAGGCTGAATAAAATCCAACCATGGCAGCGCTATAACCGGCCACATTGCCAATGGCTACTATTCTTACCCTGTTTTTATTGTATGGATAAGTAGTTGATGAAGCTCCTGCTGTTTTTAAATAACCAGGTTTTTTTTGAATACTGTCTTGTGCCGAAACAGGATTTATAAAAAAAATGAATACAAAAAAGCTGCATATAGCTTTATATGTACACGTGTGCGACGCCAATGAAGCTGAATAAAGATTTGATGATCGGCCCATAAAAAACAAAAATAACAGTAAAGTATGTTAATCAGGTACGAATAATATATTTTTGAAGATGTTAAAACAAAAATCATGGATAAGAATATAGAACTGAAAATTAATGCATGGCTGGAAGGGAATTATGATGATGCTACCAAATCGGCCATCAGGCTCATGCAAAAAGAGAACCCCGATGACCTGATGGATTCATTTTATAAGAACCTTGAATTTGGTACGGGCGGTTTGCGTGGTATCATGGGTGTTGGTTCCAACCGCATGAATAAATATACGGTGGGCATGGCTACACAAGGTTATGCAAATTACCTGAAACAATGTTTTGGGGATGATGTGGCTGTTGCCATCGGGCACGATTGTCGCAACAACAGCCGCAGTTTTGCTGAGATCACTGCAAATGTTTTTGCAGCCAATGGAATAAAAGTTTATTTGTTTGAAGCGTTGAGGCCGACCCCTGAAGTGAGTTTTGCCATCAGGCATTTTGGTTGTAAGGGAGGTGTTGTTTGTACTGCCAGCCACAATCCCAAAGAATACAATGGATACAAAGCATATTGGGATGATGGTGCACAAATGGTTTCGCCGCATGATAAAAATGTAATTAAGGAAGTAGAAAAAATTGCATCGGTAGATGATGTGAAATGGGCAGGTGGAGAAAAAAAACTGCCTACCGGACAGGCAGGTATTACCATTATCGGAAAAGAGGTTGATGAATTATATTTAGATATGGTGCAGGGATTGAGTATCTATCCTGATATTTGCAAACAACAGCATGACCTGAAAATTGTTTATACACCCATACATGGAACTGGTATCATGCTTGTTCCAGCTGCCCTTAACCGTTATGGATTTGATAATGTTCATGTAGTAAAAGAGCAAAGTACGCCTGATGGGAATTTTCCAACTGTAATATATCCCAACCCGGAAGAAAAGGAAACTATGAGCATTGGTCTGAAACAAGCTGAAGCGTTGAATGCGGATATTTTATTGGGAACCGACCCGGATGCAGACAGGGTGGGCATCGGCGTAAAAAATAACAAGGGCGAATGGATATTGATGAATGGCAATCAAACGGCCTTGCTTGCTTTCAATTACATGATCGAAGCACGCAAGGCAAAGGGAATTGCAAAGCCCAATGATATGGTGATCAAGACAATTGTCACCACCGATATGATTGATGTGATCGCAAAAGCAAATTCGGTTTCATGTTACAATGTACTTACAGGTTTTAAGTGGATATCATCTTTGATAAAAGAAAAAGAGGGAAAAGAAAATTATATCCTCGGCGGCGAAGAAAGTTTTGGGTTGATGATCGGCGATAAGATAAGGGATAAGGATTCGGTAAGTGCTGTTACGATCCTATGTGAAATGGCTGCTTATGAAAAAAGCAAGGGCCGCAGCCTCTTTGATAAATTACTTGACCTGTATGTGGAGTATGGTTTTTACAAGGAAAGCCTTGTAAGCATTACAAAAAAAGGAATGAATGGTGCAGCAGAAATTGCAAAGATGATGGAGGATGACCGCAACAATCCACCGAAACAAATAAATGGTATTGATGTAAAAGAATTATTAGATTATGAATTGCAGGTAGGAAAAAACCTGCTCACCGGTGAGACCTGGAAAATAACTTTACCCAAAAGCAATGTTTTGCAGTTTGTGTTGACTGATGGCAGTAAGATATCAGCCAGGCCAAGTGGTACCGAACCTAAAATAAAATATTATTTCAGTGTGAATACAAAACTTAACAATGCTACAGATTTTGAAAAGAAGGAAAAGGAACTGGATAATAAAATAGCCAGTATAGAAAAGGCGTTGGGATTGAAATAATAAAATGATATGATCTGAATAATGCCGGATATTAACTGCCGGCATTTTTTTATATTGCATGTTTAATGCTGACTGCTGAATAAGATTATGAGAAAATTTGAAGATACATACCGGCACAAAGGCCTGCGGAAAAAATTAATGGATCAATTGCGTGATAAAGGGATTACAGATGAAAATGTACTCAATGCCATGAACAATATTCCCCGACATTATTTTTTGGATACGGCATTGGATAATATTGCTTATGAAGACAGGGCATTTCCGATAGCAGAAGGGCAAACCATTTCCCAGCCTTACACAGTGGCGTATCAAACGCAGTTACTCCAGGTAAAACCACAGGATAAAATATTAGAGATTGGAACCGGCAGCATTTACCAGGCAACGGTGTTGGCAGAAATGGGCGCCAAGGTATTTACGATCGAAAGGCAAAAAATGTTGTTTGAAAAAACAAAACAGTTTGTTTTCAAATCAAAATACTCCAATATTAAATTTTTTTATGGAGATGGGTTTGAAGGATTGCCTACCTATGCACCCTTTGATAAAGTGATCATTACTGCTGCGGCTCCATTCATTCCGCCAAAATTAATTGATCAGTTAAAGCAGGGCGGAAAAATGATAATACCTTTGAATGAAGGTGAGCATCAGCGAATGTTGCGTATTACAAAAAATGAAGATGGCAGTACACAGGAAGAAGCT
>JANNBU010000339.1:0-2600 GCA_031385805.1 Ferruginibacter sp. | reverse complement strand
AAGATCACTTAGCCATGAATTGTTCATGGCAATAAAATCTGTTCCGGGAGAATAAAGCGGGTCTAAAAAAGCACCCGATTCACCGGTAACGCCCCAACGATCTTCCGAATAAAGTTTTTCTGTATGATGGGCATAATGTTTCAATATCTTAAAATCAAGTAATCCCTCGCCCTGCCCCAATGGCTCCAGCATTTTATAAGACAACGGTTCATTTTTTTTCATCCACTCCACCGCTTTCTCATAAGTGTTGTATGTTTCAAACGGATGAATAGCCGGGTCTGCAACAATACCGATACTGGTATTTTTAGATCCCAAAGGAATTACCCATAACCAATAGCCGCTGTCCATAAAATGAACGGTGCTTAAATACCTTAAGCCGGGTTCAAGATATGATTGCCAGGCTTTATCATCGGTCCAGGTATCAATATCAATAACACCTTTAAGCCTCCACCATACAGCATTGCTATGGTGTTCCATTGGTTTTTGAAATTGAAGTTTGCGTTTTAATATGCTGGCCCTGCCGGATGCATCGGCTACCCAGTGGCATTTAACCGTAACTTCTTCACCGTCTTTGATATAAGAAACCGAATGTCCAGCTTCTTTTGAAAGATCTACATTGGAAACTTTTGCACCGAGTAATAATTCAGTTCCCTTTTCCCTTGTCAACCGCATCATATAATTTTCTAATGTACCTCTGTCTAACTGGTGACTTGGAACAGGCAACCTTAAACGTGGGCCCAGTTCAACACGGCTTGTTATATCTTCTTTGGTATGTGATTTGAAGAAAAAGCGCAGGCCGTGTTTAGGAAGTTCGTGTTCTTCTAAATAACCTTTAAGGTCAAGTACTTCTCTTAAATAATGTGTTCCAAGTTCTACGGTTGATTCACCTACTTTATGCGCTGCTGTTGCGGCTTCTGTTTCTCTTCTTTCCAATACAAGGATAGATATACCTGGCTTTGCTTTTTTAAGTTGTAATGAAAGTGTAAGTCCGGCAAGGCCACCTCCAAGGATAACAACATCATATTGTTCGTTCATAAATGAGCTTTTTATAACCCCGGCTTTAAAGCCGGGGTTATAAAAGTAATAAAATAAATCTAGTGTTAAGTGTATAGTGAATTGATCATTTAGACCGTTTAAGATTTTTTCGGGATCAGGGCCCATTTTTTAAACCCTTTGAACAAACTTACTTTTGAACATATAAAGTTTTTTAAACTTATCGGGAATGGAAGAAATAATTTTTTTTCAATAACAATTACTATTTTAGTTTTTCTTTATTTGCATATTGACCCTTATGAGTAAATTAACCGACAGACTGAAGAATATCAGATTAGTGAGGGCCATTGTGTATGCGATTGTTGGGTCAGTTTCATATCCCGGGCTTAATATGATCAATAAATTAAAGATCGAGGGTACTGAACACCTCAAAGGCCTGCCAAAGAAAAATGTTTTATTCGTAAGCAATCACCAGACATATTTTGCAGAAGTAATTGCTTTTCTTCACATTTTTTGTGCGGTAAAGTGGAGAAAACAAAACCGGCTGGGAATTCCTTATTATTTATTAAATCCTTTCACCAGTGTATTTTTTGTTTCTGCTGCAGAAACCATGAAAGAAAATTTTGTAACCCGTTTGTTTGAACTGGCGGGTTCTATAACGGTAAGAAGAACCTGGAATGAAGGAAGCACAGAAGTACGCCAGGGATTGGATCCATCAGATACAAGAAAAATAGACCGGGCTTTGAAAAGCAGTTGGGTCATTAATTTTCCGCAGGGAACCACCAAGGCTTTTGCGCCAGGAAGAAAAGGAACTGTTCTACTCATCAAGCAAAATAAACCGATCGTGATACCCATTATTATCTCCGGGTTCAATATTGCTTTTGATAAAAAGGGATTGAGTTTTAAAAAGAAAGGCACCATACTTTCGGTAAAATTTAAAGCGCCTTTACAGATCGATTATAATTTAAGCAATGATGATATGATGGAAACGATTATGGTTGCTATCGGGCAAAGCCAAACGCAGAGAGAATAAGAACCGATAACCTCACCCCAGCCCTCTCCAAAAGCCTGCCTGTCGGCAGACAGGGAGAGGCAGGATGATCCCGAATAATTCGGGTTATTAACTTCTCTTATCAATAAATTTAATCGTCTTCCTCCCTGCTTCCGGCAATTGCATCTTTTGAATTTCTTCAGCAGTTATATATTTTACGTGTGGGCTTACCCGTAACCTGGCTTGTAAATTCGCCCTGATCTTCCTGTCACATTCTTCTGAGAGGTTTGCCGGTAATATATGTATCAATACTTCATCTGTTCCCATTTCATTCGAATAAACTTCGGCAACAAAATCAACAACGTCTTCCATTTCATTCAGCATGTCAAAAAGAGCAGGCGGGTATAAGGTTGTTCCCTTGTATTTGATCATTTGTTTTTTACGGCCAACAACAGCAGATAAACGGGTGCTGTTGCGGCCGCATTTACAAGGTTCATCAAAGTGTAAACAAATATCTCCTGTCTTATACCGAAGCAATGGCATTCCTTCAACGCCCAATGTTGTAATGGTAACTTCACCCGGTTCACCCGGTTTCACAGGCTGATCGTTTTCATCC
>JANNBU010000333.1:0-21969 GCA_031385805.1 Ferruginibacter sp. | reverse complement strand
ATAATAGGAATAGCAAGTAGGGAGTGGATAGTGGCAAGATGGGAATAGTGAGTAGGGCGGTTTGTTATTGAATTCCCCATTTCCCTATTGATCCTAATTTATTTTTTGTCAGGGATCAACGCCCCTCTCCTTTAGGAGAGGGGATCGGGGTGAGGCGATTATTTCACCCGTACTCTCTCCGCTATCATAATCAACCTCGGCGATTTATTGATCGAATAGTTTGCAAAATTATAATCTCCAAAAACTTCTTTGATCTGCAGACCATGGTAAGCAAACATTTCTGTAAAATTACCTACGGTAAACTTTGATACCTTTTCTGTATATACCAAAGGTTCTTCCAATACTTCATCTTCAATCATGATCTTTTTATAAAAATGTGTTTCATCATGCCATTTGGTAATGATAAAATTTACCCCGTCAATTTCTTTTTCAGACCGGTGTGCCATGTGATCTTCTGCATAATGCACGTTCAGGTAATCCATTACAAATGTCCCTTTTGGTTTTAAGGATTGTGCAATGGTACGTATGGCATTGTCATTTTCACGTTGCGTTTGAAAATATCCAAAACTTGTAAAAAAATTAAACGCATAATGAAAATAATTTACCCTGAATGGCAACCGCATATCATGCTGGTAAAAATGAAGATTCTCAGATTCGTATGCAAGAGCTTCTTTGATACTATCCTCACTGAGATCTATACCCGTTACATCAAAACCTTTACCTGCCAGTTGAAGCGAATGTCTTCCCTTGCCACATGCAACATCCAGCATGAAAGAATCTTTGTGCGGCTTTAAATAACTAATCAGCTTGTCAATAAACGCCGCCGCTTCCGTTTCGTCCCTGTTAAAATATAACTGGTGATAATATGGTGAATTAAACCAGTCCTTAAACCATGATTGCATGTAGCAAAGTTACTGGTTATTAATTGTCTGTTAACAAAAGGTCTGCCGTTCAAAGCAGCCTGACCAGCATCCAGTATCCAGCATCCACCGCCTCATCTCCAAACTCTTTGCTATATTTGCCATCCCTAAATTGGTTGAAATGGCTTTGATAAAAAGTATCTCCGGCATACGGGGAACGATCGGCGGAAAAACAAACGATAACCTTACAGCGCTTGATGTGGTTAAATTTGCTGCAGCTTATGGAAGCTGGTTGAAGAACCAGTCAGGTTCAAAAGCAGGCGCTAAAAATAAAAAAGTAATTATTGGCAGGGATGGACGTATAAGCGGCCTGATGGTGAAGGATCTTGTAAATGCCACACTGGTATCTTTGGGTATTGATGTGATAGATCTCGATTACAGTACTACACCTACTGTTGAAATGGCTGTAAAAATACTGAACGCCGATGGCGGCATCATTTTAACTGCAAGCCACAACCCAAAAGAATGGAATGCACTCAAATTACTTAACAATAAAGGTGAATTTATTAGTGGCGATGAAGGAAAAGCTATCCTGGAACTCGCTCAAAAGGAATCATTCGAATTTGCAACGGTGGATGAATTGGGAACGATCACATCAAACGATGACATGTTGGATGAACATATTTCCCTGATACTTAATAATGAATGGGTTGATAAAAATGCCATTGCTGCTGCAAATTTTAAAATTGTAGTTGATGTGGTGAACAGTACCGGTGCTTTTGCAATACCGGCTTTATTAAAGGCGTTGGGAGTAAAGAATTTTAAATTGCTGAACGAGGAAGTAACCGGAAACTTTGCGCACAATCCCGAACCGCTACCAGAAAACCTTACTCAACTGAGCCAGGAAGTATGCCTGCAAAAAGCTTCATTGGGTATTGCCGTAGATCCCGATGTTGACAGGCTTTGTTTTGTTTGTGAAGATGGAACCATGTTTGGCGAAGAATACACACTCGTAGCCGTTGCCGATTATGTATTGAGTAAACAAAAAGGAAATACAGTCAGCAATATGTCTTCAACAAAAGCATTGAAAGATGTTACGTTGAAACACGGCGGCGAATATTTCAGCAGTGCAGTAGGAGAGGTGAATGTGGTGAACAGGATGAAAGAAGTAAATGCTGTGATCGGTGGAGAGGGTAATGGTGGTATCATTGTACCCGGACTTCATTATGGCCGTGACGCCATGATCGGCATTGCATTATTCCTGACGCATCTGGCAAACAGTAAAAAAAGTATCAAACAATTACGCAATACTTATCCCGATTATTTTATCAGCAAGAATAAAATTGCATTGGAAAACGGGAATAATGTAACTGATGTGTTTGAAAAAATAAAAGCAAAATATAAAAGCCATCCCATGAATACCGAAGATGGGCTGAAGATAGAATTTGACAATGACTGGGTTCACCTGCGTACCAGCAATACCGAACCCATCATCCGCATTTATGCAGAAAGTAATTTTGAAACAACAGCAAATAATATTGCTTTGAGGATAATGAAGGATATTAAAGAAGCGATGTAAAAAACAGTTCATAGTTCTTAGTTCATAGTTCGAATAATGCGAACCCAACTATGAACTATAAACTATGAACTATGAACTTTTAATTTATGAATAGAATTTACTTCGACAACGCCGCCACCACCGCACTTGATCCCACAGTATTGGAATGCATGATGCCATACCTCACCGAAAAATTCGGTAATCCTTCTTCTATCTATTCTTATGGAAGGGAAACGAGAATGGCTATAGAAACTGCCCGCAAATCAGTGGCAAAGATCCTGAATGCACATCCTGCAGAAATATTTTTTACAAGTGGTGGTACAGAAAGTAGTAATACCGCCATACAGGCTTCTATCAGGGATCTTGGCTGTAAACATATCATTACTTCCCCGATAGAACACCATGCGGTAACCCATACAGTAGAGCATTTGGATAATATGGATGTTGTAAAAGTGAGTTATGTAAAATTATTGCCAAACGGACATGTTGATCTCGATAATTTAGAAGAACTCCTGGCTGCTTCCGAAGAAAAAACATTGGTATCACTCATGCACGCCAATAATGAGATCGGCAATATGCTTGATATGAATGCGGTTGGTGAATTGTGTAAATTATACAATGCCATTTTTCACAGTGATACCGTACAAACGGTTGGTCATTTCCCTTTTGATCTTCGCAAAACACCGGTACATTTTATTACAGGCGCCGCCCATAAATTTCATGGACCCAAAGGAGTTGGCATTTTATACATCAATGAAAATGTGCGCATAAAACCTTTTGTACATGGCGGTGCGCAGGAACGCAACATGCGTGCAGGTACAGAAAACATTTATGGCATCGTTGGTTTTGCAAAAGCGCTTGAGCTTGCAACAGAAAATTATGAGACCGACAGCGCTCATATCGGCACATTGAAATATTATATGCTTGAGCAACTGAAAAAAAATATTAAAGGAGTTGGGTTTAACGGTGATGTGTTGGGTAATAGTTTGTATACGGTATTAAGTGCAAGTTTTCCTAAAACAGAAAAATCAGAAATGATCCTCTTCAATCTCGATATCAATAATATCTGCGCCAGTGGCGGCAGTGCCTGTACATCCGGTGCAGATCAGGGCAGCCATGTTATCCGTGCCATCAACAACAATCCCAACCAGGTAACGGTGCGCTTTAGTTTCAGCAAACACAATACAAAGGAAGAAGTGGATGCGGTAGTGGAGAAATTGAAAACATTGGTATAGGTCTGACGCCCTCGTCTGACCTATATTAAACTTTATTATTTAGCCAACATTTCTTTAACAGCATCGTGTCGTTTACTCTAAGGAACGACGAGTGCACTCTCTTATACAGTAAATCTTCACCCAATTTTTATTGCACGATAGAATTGTGTACTTATTTGTATGAGTTTACTCTTTTACACTTTAATGAAATATATTTGGGATAATGAGAATGACAAAAATTATTTTTTTGTTACTGCTGTTTATTTTTTCGACACTTTCGTCTATTAGCCAGGATTATGTGTACAAACATTATACCCGTGAAAATGGGCTGGCCGGAAATATAGTGTATTGCTCCTCCCAGGATAATGATGGCTTTGTATGGTTTGGTACTGAAAATGGAGTAAGCCGCTTTGATGGAAAGAACTTTGTAAGCTTTACCACTGATGATGGTTTAACTGACAATGAGGTACTTCATATTTTTTCCGATTCCAAAGGAAGAATCTGGTTTAATTGTTTTACAGCCCCTTTATGTTATTATTATAAAGGCAAAATTTATTCACCAACAAATACTGTCGGCCTGAATTCTGATTTCAAACAGGAAAGGGTTCATTCGATGTTTGAAGATAGGTATGGGATCATATGGTTTGTTGGGTATAATATTTTTTGTTTTACCAATGATTCTAAATATCTATTAAAGATACCTTTTGAAAAAAATTTAAAGGCGATACAATATAAAAAGGGATATAAGTCTGCACTCGTTAGGAACTATGGAATTAATGCAGCGGGCCATTTCTTTTGTTATAATAAGCAAGATGAATTAATTGAATTTTTAGCCAATACTACAGAAAGAAGACTGACAGCAGAAAAAATTATTTTTCAAGATGAAACCAAAGATTATAGATGTGAAGATAATAACTCCGATGGAACCAATTACATTATCAGCGCCACACAGATCATACAAACTAAAATAATAAATGACTCATTGCGACTGGTGGCCAGAAAGAATTTCGAGTTTCAATTAAATTACTTGGGTAGAATAAGCATTATGGGTGGCAATTTTTGGGTTCCTACAACCAATGGTATAAAAATTATTTCAAAGGACTTTTTATCAGTAGATACATCTCTGTCAGGATACTCTATTACATCTACTTTTGTTGATAAGAACAATAATATGTGGTGTACATCAAGGGGAGATGGCGTATTATTTCTAAACAGTTCCCGAATCAGATACTTTAATAATGCAGATGAAAATAATAAAAATATTTCTGCTTTTAACTTTGACAAACAAGGAAACGTATTGGTTGAAAGCAGGTTAAATTACATAACAGCTTACCCTTCCAATGGAAAACCTGCTAAGTACTCATTTGAAATATTAAAGGAAATAAATGATCCGGTAAAAAAAATCCTGTTATTGGAAAATAATAGTAAGCTGATAGCAACAAATTATTGTATTCAGGTTTTCGATAGCAATAACCAGGAAGTGCTCAGATTGCAATATGCAGCATTAAAAGATGTTGAAGAGATTTCACAGGGTAAATACCTGATTGCCACTTCGAATGGATGTTATATCATAGAAGACACTATTAAAAATACACGCAACTATTATGAACGCTTTACTACTGTTGCGACAGGAGAAAAAAACAAGCATTGGGCGGCATCTATTGATACATTGTATAAGGTTATTAATGACAGGCTTTTTGCAGATATGAGATACGATATGAAAATAGAAGGTAGGATCATTGACATGATTTATTCCTCAGAAAAAATATTGTGGATAGCAACTTATAATAAAGGGTTAAAGGCAATCAAGGATGATAAAATATATGAATTTAATTTTTCCAGGGGAATGCTTAGCAATCAGTGCCGTTCTCTTTTTTTTGAATCTCCCGGGAATATCTGGGTTATAACAGATAAGGGGATCAATAAAATATTTTATAATATTCATGATCTCAGTATCATTTCCATTAAAAGTATTACAACCGCAGATGGGTTGCCCTCCGACCTGATAAGGCAGGTTATTAAAAGAAACGATACCGTTTGGGTAGCTACAAGCAACGGGCTTGTTTTTTTTGAAGAAAAAAGAATAAATTCTATTACGGATATCCCGGTTTATTTAACTAAGTGGGAAGCAAACAATGTACCAATAAGTAAAACGTCACTAACACATGATCAAAATAAAATTAGTTTTGAGTTTACTGCTATATCATATAGCTCAGGTGAGAATATCAGGTTTAAATACATGTTAAAGGGGTTAGATAAAGCCTGGGTTGTTACCGGCCAGCGCCGTATCGAATATGGTTCATTGAAGCCGGGTACTTACAAATTTTTAGTGAAAGCTATTGATAAAAATGGAGTAGAGAGTAGGCAGCCCGTAAATTTTACTTTTACTATTTTGCCAGCTTTTTGGGACACCTGGTGGTTTAGGTTATTGATGATATTTGTATTAAGCTCCATACTTTTTCTTTTTTTCAGGCACCGCCTGAGAGTTATTAAAAGAACCCAAATAGAAAAATCAGAGGTAGACAAAAAATTTGCAGAACTAAAATTGGAAGCCCTTCGTTCTCAAATGAACCCACATTTTATTTTTAATTGCTTAAATGCTATTCAGCATTTTAACATCAGGGACGATCGTAACTCTGCACAGCATTTTATGGCAGAATTTGCAAAACTGATCCGGAAAACACTTAATCACTCCAGGCAGGATTTTGTGGTACTTGCAGATGAAATTGAACTGCTTGAAACCTATATCAAACTGGAAAAACTAAGGTTTGAAGACTTATTTAAATTCAATATTGATATTTCCCAGGAAGTAAAAAGACAGTCAGGAAATTTACTGATCCCCTCACTTATCTTTCAGCCCTATGTTGAAAATGCTATTAATCATGGTTTAAAATACCGCAAGGATTTAAACGGTATACTAAATCTTCAGTTTAGTTTACAGAACAACAGGTTGAAAATGAAACTCGAGGACAATGGTATAGGAATACAAGCTTCAGAAAAATTAAAAATAAAGGAAAACAACAAACATGAATCTTATGGCATGTCATTAAATGATTCGAGGATACAGGTGATTAACAGGATTCATGATCTTGATATTACGATAAGTATAACTGATAAATCCGTAGTATCTTCAACAAAGCAGGGCACGGTGGTTGAAATTTCATTGCCGGCAAAATTTAATTCCTGATTAGTATGTACAAAACGATCATAATAGATGATGAGCCAAAATGTGTAGACAGTATACGGTTTGTATTGAATAAGCATTGTAATCAGATACAATTAGTAGATACTGCCCGCTCGGCCGATGAAGGATTTGAAAAAATTTCCCAACATCAGCCTGATATTGTATTCCTTGATGTGGAAATGCCTTATGGCAACGGCTTTGACTTACTCAATAAATTCACAGAACAAAATTTTGAAGTTATTTTTGTAACTGCCTATGAAAATTTTGCCATCAACGCTATTAAAATGAACGCAGTTGATTATATATTAAAGCCATTTACAGAAGAGGATATCATAGCTGCAGTAAACAAAGCCATTACCCGGGCGCAGGAAAAAAAATTACTCAATCCAAATAACCTTGCCTCTAAAAATAACAACAAAACGGTTTCGGGACGAATAGCCGTGCCAACTTTCGAAGGGCTTATATTTTTAAGTGTTAATGAAATTGTTCGTTGCGAAGCATCAGATCATTACACTTCTTTTTACCTGGCGGATAAACAAAAAATACTGGTTTGCAAAAACCTGGCTGAATATGAAGAAATGCTTGCGGATTTTGATTTTCACCGCATCCACCAGTCGCACCTCGTTAACCTTGTCTACATTCAGAAATATATAAAAGGCCGGGGCGGTTATGTGGTTATGAAAGATGGCGCTACACTGGAAGTATCCGCACGAAAGAAAAACAGTTTCCTGGAAAAAATATTTAGGTAACCGAAATATCCTTGTCAACATAAAGTCTTTTTTCCACACACTTTTGTTGTTATTGTACACGATTAAGAAATCCCACTTATCTTTTCTGTCTATTCGTAGCATATTTGACATCGGCAAGGTTTCTCAAGTGGTAATAGTAATATTTTATTTTTATTACTACATGTTTCGGGGCAAGGCTCATGCAAAAAATTTAATAGAAAAAAAATCGGTTGCTTTAAACCTACAAGGGGGAAAGTATTTATAATCACTAAATTTTTAAAAATAATGAGTTCTCTTATAAAATCAAAATCTTACAAAATGAAATATTCATTAGTGATCGTAAACTTTTTTATTTATTGCACTGTATCTGCTCAGGTATCAACGATCATCAGCACAGATAAATCGTTATCTGTACAATATCCTTACACATGGAAAGCCAGTGCAGAGCAGTATAAGCAAACTGCTGTAATTAACCTTAAACCCGCAGCTGCGGGAGAAGTAACAGTAGTTTTTGAAATTCAACGGGCGCTTCTTCCGCCAAATATTAAAACCCTTGACCAGTTAGTTGCTGAACAAATTGCTCAAATTAAAAAAGAGGAAGGCGTAAATACATTCAATGAAAATAAGCGTATAGGTAATAAGCATTTACTTTCTTATGAGTTTATGGCAAATGGCAAAAGAATTAAAATGAAATCCTATACATGGCTGGATGGCGGATTTATTATATCTGCGATGTTTGGAACCGAGCCTATTGAGTATAATGCCTATATGGCTGAGGTGGAAACAATTATTAAGAGTATAGGAGCACCTAAACCAGGTGCTGCAAATACAACAACAACTGTTGCAACTGGTCAACTGACTTCCACAAAGACGGGAAGTTTGATAGATGTTGATTGCAGCATTATTCCAGGATTTAATCTTATCTCAAAATCCCCGGTTGGAATTACACCTATTGAAAAATATGGTAGTGTTAGGTTGACTGATGGTAAAAAATTCCAGGTAGAGATTAGCAAGGCCGTTGATTATTCAATTGCAAATGAAAAAAAGGGGTTGGCAGCTAATACAATGAATGAACTTAAAAAATATGTAATAGATGAACCAAACGGAGTACTCTACCAATCTGAAGCAATGGGGCAAACCCAGTATCATTTTAAATACCTGCTTAGTACAGACAAAGGGTCTTATTATTTTGAAGATTTGAAAGGTGTACAATACGACCTTGCAAGTGTGCAACTGATGTACAAAGCTGCTAAGGAGAGTACTATTAAAGGAGCTTCGGGTAACGGTAATGCCTCAGAAAATTCATCCACTCAAAAAACGGTAAATACAATTGCCTCTGTTGCAGCTGTTATACCGGCTGGTACAAATAAAGGAGCGGTAGTCTCTGGAGCAGTACAAGCTGCTCCGGGCATCATCAATAAATTAAAAAAGAAGGATACAGATAAAGAAGAAGCCAATGCAACAAATTCCAACACTGATAATGGAGGGTACGAGTTAAAAGATGATGCAGGGAATTTGGTGGAAAAGGGGCAGTACAAGAACGGCAAAAAAACAGGCAAATGGCAATATTTTGAAAAAGGAAAGCTAAGCCAGGAAAGTGATTACCTGGAAGGTAAATTGAATGGTAAGAAAATTGATTATCATGAAAACGGAAATAAAACGTCGGAAATTTCATACCTGAATGGTGATAAAAATGGTGCCCAAATTACTTATTCTTTCGTTTCTGGTAACGTTACCCTGATAATCCATTATGTGAATGGCCAAATGGAAGGCGAGTATAAAAAATACACTGATAGTGGTACGTTGCTTGAAGAAGGGAATTATAAAAACGGAAAAAAAGATGGCTCCTGGAATAAGTACGATAGCAAGGGTAAATTAACGAAGACGTTAATCTATGTTGATGGAAAGCAGCAGGATTAAAATATACATGAATTCCTTTTTAATATTTAATTAAAACCTAAACTCAACAAGTATGAAAGGATAAAATTTCTTATATGCTTTTTTATTACAGGATTGATTAACTTTCATAAAAAATAAAAATGAAAAGGCCATTGGTTTATCCAAAGTCATCTGAAGGAGATATAGAATTATTAAAGCTGGTAGAATTTTTTAATGAAACACTGGGCTTTTGTCCAAACAGTGTTAAAACGATGCACATACGTCCACGGATTGCCTATGCTTTTATTGAAATGAATAAAGCCGTGATGGAAAATCATGGAAAGGTAACAAGTGCATTAAAAAGACTGATCGGTTATATAAGCAGTCATGCAGCAGGTTGTAATTACTGCCAGGCGCATACCATCAGGGCAGCAGAAAGATATTCAGCCGCTGAAGAGCAATTGAAAAATATTTGGGAATATAAAACACATCCGTCATTTTCTGAAGCTGAAAGGGCAGCGCTGGATTTTGCATTAGCAGCTTCCGTTATTCCTAATGCTGTAGATGATAACATAGCAGAAAATCTAAGGACTTACTGGAATGAAGGTGAGATTGTGGAAATACTCGGCGTAATCGCTTTGTTTGGTTACCTCAACCGCTGGAACGATTCAATGGGAACAGAAATGGAGCCTGGGGCTATTGAATCCGGAGATAAATTTTTAAGCGAAAGGGGTTGGAGAACCGGGAAGCATGCTTATTAATAAAAATGTCTTCAAAACTGTTATAGATGCTAGAGGCTGAGGTCAATTATTAAAAATTATACCCCAACTTCTCCGTCAACGCTGCCGGCAACACAGGCAATTTCCTCCTGTCAATTAAAAAACTATTAAGCTGCGATATCTCTTTAAAAATATAATGCTTATCCATCGCTCCCTGCAGGTAACCGGCCCCGGTACTGCCACCTGTTCCAATACGTGTGCCAATCATGCGGCGAACCATATTGATGTGACGATAACGCCAGTTACCTAACTGGTTGTCTATTTCCAATAAGGTATCTAATAATTGAAACGGAAGTTCCAGCATAGGATAACCACGGTATATCATGATGAATAAGGCCGAGCGGCAGGCAGTGGCAGATAATACCCTTTCACTGTTCTTGTCCTCATCGAAAAAGATATTCTTAAAAGCAGTGACATTATTTTTTTCTCCTTCTGCGAGGCTGTTGGTATAAATATTTTCATAGTCTGACCAGAATGGATGAATATCCTTGTTGCTTCCCGAAGTTTTATAATTTTTCCAGTAACCTGTTTCATCAAAGAATGGCATACGTTCCAACCAGTTATTTATTTGTTGAATTACCGACGGCCCGCTTTCTGCATTTTTTATAATATCTATATCTTCCTGTTTGAGTTGCGACACATAATATTGCTGACCGTGCCTTTGTTCAAACTTCAACCCAAGTTTTGCTTCTAATATTTTGAATTGCCAGCTTTGAAAACCAGATGCAGGCCGCAGCATATCCCTGAAGTCAAGAAAGTCCATGGGCGTCATGGTTTCTAAAATATCAATTTGATGAACCAATACTTTTAAAATGGTAACCACCCGGTGCATCCGGTGAACAATGGTTTGTAATTCGGGAGAGTTATCATTGATGGCAGGCTTGCTCATGATCCCCAAAACAGAATTTACCTCAAACAATACCTGTTTGAACCAAAGCTCATAAGCCTGGTGAATAATGATGAAGAGCATTTCATCATGTGCCGGTTCTTTTCCTTTTTCAAAACTTACGGGATGTTGGGCTTCAATTATTTTATCTAATTGTAAATACTCTCCGTAATACACCGGTTTATGATCCATGATGATGATTTTGCTGCAAACTTATGAAAATATGGTCTGACGTCCTCGTCTGACCATATTTTCATAAGTTGTAGGTAATGATGAATATTGTGATGCGGTACAAGTGAGCCTGCCTGACGGTAGGCAGGTGACACAACGATGTTGCCCAATGATTTGCTGTTGGGGCAAATAAAATAATTTTAATGGGGAAAAAGAGCGGGTAATAATATGGTCAGACGAGGGCGTCAGACCATATTATTACCTGATCAAAATCGTAGTCCCTTTCTGCTCTACCCGTTTCCCTGTATCCTTAAAGATATAAGTAAGCACCCATACATAAGTGCCGGGATCAACACCCTGCCCTTTAAAGGTGCCATCCCATTTATTGGTCCAGTCTTTTGTATGAAATAAACGCTGGCCAAAACGGTTATATACCGTGAAGTCTAAGTTTAGCGCTTTATAAGCATTTAACGGATACAGGTAATCATTGAGTCCATCACTGTTTGGTGTAAATGCAGAAGGCACTGCTATATAACAGTTGTTAATGATACTTATCTTTTGAATCGCACTGTCTTTGCATCCATAATTATTTGTTACCACCAATTTTATAAGAGTAGCGTATGATGAATTTTGTACGTTGTAAGTCTGTGCTGGCGGATCTTTTATATTGCTGCTGCTGCCATTTCCAAGATCCCAGGACCAGTTGCTGATCACATTACCGATGGTAGTGTTCTTAATAAAAGCTTTATCGCCGGGGCAGACAAGCGATGTTATTTCAAATTTAGCATGCAGGAGGTTATCAAAATAAAGACTTGCAGCTGAAGTATCTGAACATACGCCGTTTGATACAATGAGCGTTGTTTGTTTCTGTTCAAAAACAGTATAATTGATAACCGGGTTTTGTAAGTTGCTGAACTGGGTATTATCAAAATTCCAGTTCCAGCTGTTTACTCCATTATTGCCATTGTGATTATAGCTTACAGTATTTTGCTGGCATCCATATAAAACATTGTAAGAAAAATCTGCGTTAACGGTATCCTTGATTTCTAACGGCAGGATAGAGCCTGCAGGTGTTTCCTGGCTACAGTTATCAAAGAGTGTGTTGTTATCTGTTCCTGTGTTTAGTCTTATTATAAAATTTCCGGCAACCACTAATGGCGCAGAAAACTGAACAAATATTTTTGAAGTAAGACTGCCGGTACAATTTCCTGTGGCACCCGTAACCGTTACCGGGTAAGGGCCTATGATCGAAAAATCCGATCCGTCAGCAGCAATTGAACTGCATCGGATGGGTTTCCTGAAAACAAGTTCAAGTGTTTGAGGCGAGCAACCCGGTTTTGTGAGGCTATCCATGGGCGTTGGTACCAAAGGATAAATAGTTATAGGAAGCGCTTCATCCTTAGGGAGTAACCTGTCGCAATTATCTTTCAGTGTATTTCCGTCGGTTCCCTCTTCTGTAGTAACAATATAATTTCCCGGTGCAATTGGATTATCTAAGACCAGTACCACGGAATCCATATCAAAACCGGTGGTGGAACATCCCACACCTGATGCGCCAATGATATTGATTGCAGTCGTATTGATTGAAAAATCTGAACCATCGTTAGCCAGGCTGGCGCACTTCATTTTTTTATTAAGTTTTACAGTAATGGTTTTGCTGTCGCAGCCTGCATCTGCTTTTACAGTATGAGGTGGCAGCGGATCGGTAATATCTGCGGTGCCACCACCAAATGATAAAGAATAACCAACCTGTGTGTCGGTAAAATGGCTTACTAATAATACATAATTATGCCCGGCTATTAAAGTTGGCATTGAACTGAACTGCGGCACACCCGGCCCCTGGCAATTCACTAATGATGTACCTGCAGCAGAAGTTCCTGTTTGACCGGGTTCAGCACTCCAGTTGCAGGCAACGAAGAGGGAAACATCGGTATAAATAGCTGAAGGGTTGCGACCGGTAACATCAAATAGTTGCCAGTCATAATCATCGCTTAGGTCAATTGGAGTAATTACAAAGGCAAATGTGCCGCCGACAAAACAAGTGAATTTATACCAGTAAGGATTTTTATCTGAATATGTTATATCTGTGCATTGAGATGGTACCGCACTGCCATTACAAATGGGAACACTATCCTGTTGAAAAACCGTTGTGCCGCAAACAGGAAACGCTGTTTGAGGGCCTTGCCCAAAATTAGGACAGGTTTGTGCTGTTACAAATTGATTTGCTACAATTAAAAAAAGAAACGTGATAAGAAAGTTTTTTTTCATAAAACCGTAAAGTAATTTAAAGACGCTTAAAACGCTTTTTATGCTGCAAGTGTTAGTATAGTTTTAACAAGTTTGCAGAGATGACATCTTTTTGTTATAGAGATGGCATCTATTAAAAGTAAAGATGTCATCTCTGAAAGTCAAAAATCTATAACCCTATTTTATCTTCCCCTTTATCTCCTGCAATTTAAGCAATGCCTCCACAGGAGTAAGCCTGTTAATATCCACAGAGTCTAATAATATTCTTATTTCTTCAAATGTGGCAGAATGTGCGTCAAAGATGCTTAACTGCATTTTGGGCATGGAAACCTGCTTTAATGCATTTCCAATGGCCCCGTTGCTTTTACCGTCTGCTTCATGACTATCCCTGCTATTCTCCAGTTCCAATAAGATCTCATTTGCCCGGTTTATCAAAGATGGCGGCATTCCTGCCATACGAGCAACATGTATACCAAAACTGTGCGTACTGCCTCCCCGGGCAAGTTTGCGCAGGAAAATTATTTTATTGCCCACTTCCTTATTGGTCACATGATAGTTCTTAATGCGGCTGAATTTATTTTCCAACTCATTCAGTTCATGGTAATGGGTGGCAAATAATGTTTTGGGTGCAAAAGGCGATTGGTGTAAATATTCGGCAATGCTCCAGGCTATTGAAATACCATCATAAGTTGATGTGCCCCGGCCGATCTCATCGAGTAATATCAAACTGCGCTTAGTAAGATTATTGATGATGCTGGCCGTTTCATTCATCTCAACCATGAAGGTACTTTCTCCACCACTGAGGTTATCGGAAGCGCCAACGCGGGTAAATATTTTATCTGTCAGCGGAATTTTTGCAGAAGTTACGGGTACAAAACTTCCCATGTGTGCCATCAAAGTTATCAGCGCTGTCTGGCGAAGGATAGCGCTTTTACCACTCATGTTGGGCCCTGTTAAAATAATGATCTGTTGCGTGGTTGCATCTAAGAAAATATCATTGCTGATATAATTTTCAACCACAGGTAAATTTCTTTCTATCACCGGGTGCCTGCTGTCTTTTAATTCCATTTCATCGCCTTCATGCAGCAAAGGTTTTTTATAATTGAACTGCAAAGCATTGTTTGCAAAACAACTGATGCAATCCAGCACGGCCATAACGTGACCGTTTACCTGCATGGGTGCAATGTAATCCTGTAACTCATTCAATAATTCCTGGAAAAGTTGCTGTTCGATCATATAGATCTTGTCTTCTGCCCCAATGATCTTTTCTTCGTAAACTTTTAATTCGGGTGTGATGTATCGTTCTGCATTGGCAAGTGTTTGCTTGCGTATCCAGGTATCGGGCACTTTATTCTTGTGAAGGTTTGTTACTTCAAGATAATATCCGAAAACATTGTTGAAACTTATTTTTAAGGAAGAGATACCGGTATTGATGGCTTCTTTCTGCTGTAGTTCCAATAAATAGTTTTTCCCACCGCTGGCGATCATTCTCAGTTCATCTAATTCTTCATGAATACCTGCTGCGATCAATCCTCCTTTGTTGGCAGCGGCAGGAGGGTTTTCATTGATCTCTTTTAATATTTTTTCTAAAATATAATTGCAACTATTCAAAGAATCTCCCAGGCGTTTCATATACTCATTGGAAGAATTACTACAAATTGTTTTTATGATCTCTGTTTGCTGTAATCCTTTTGCAACCTGTAATACTTCCCGTGGATTTATTTTCTTCAGCGGCACCTTGCTGGCCAATCGTTCCACATCACCTGCCTGTTTTATATGCTGGCATATTTTATTGCGGGTATCCGTTTCCTTTACCAAGTATTCAACCGTATTCAGTCTTTCATTGATGCCAATGATGTTATTGAGTGGCATGAGCATCCAGCGCTTCAACAAACGGGCACCCATGGGCGACACGGTATTGTTGATCGTTTTGAAAAGTGTATTGCTGTTGTCATAATTGCTGATGAGTTCCAGGTTGCGGATGGTAAAACGATCCATCCACAAATGATCATCTTTATTGATGCGCTGCAAAGAAGTAATGTGTTGCAGGTTCGGATGTTCGGTATCTTTTAAATAATGCAGTATGGCTCCCGATGCAATAATACCCGCCGTTAAACCTTCCACACCAAATCCTTTCAGGCTATGTGTACCAAAATGTTTTAACAGGTTTTCGGTTGCATAAGCTTCTGCAAAGATCCATTCATCGAGTGTGTATGTAAAAAAGGAATTGCCAAATAATTCCTTGAATGTTTTTTGTTTGTTTCTTTGAAAGATCACTTCTGCAGGTTGCAGGCTCTGCAGTAATTTGTCAGCATATTCTTTATCGCCTTCTGCAATAAAAAATTCCCCTGTGGAAATGTCTAAAAATGCAATACCGATCTTGTCTTAAGCAAAATGTAATGCTGCTAAAAAATTATTGCTGCTATGTTCTAATAATTTGTCATTGGTTGCTACACCGGGAGTTACCAATTCAGTTACGCCACGTTTTACAATTCCTTTTACCGATTTGGGGTCTTCCAGTTGGTCACAAATCGCAACCCGGTAACCTGCTTTTACAAGTTTGTGAAGGTAAGTATCCAATGCATGGTGTGGGAAACCGGCCAATTCAGCAGAAGCAGCATTTCCATTGTTTCTTTTGGTGAGTGTGATACCCAATACCTGTGAACTTGTAATGGCATCCTTTCCGAATGTTTCATAAAAATCGCCTACCCGGAACAGCAAAATGGCATCAGGATATTTAGCCTTGATAGCATTGTGTTGTTGCATTAAGGGGGTTTCTGTATTCGCTTTTGCCATGGCGGCAAAAATAGGATTTTTGAAGAAGGATTTGCCTTTTTTGATGTATGATATCGGAACTAAAGTATATGATGTAAGATGTATGATGTCTTTAAAATTGGAGATTATTATGATATTGATTCTTTTACGCAATGCGATACTAAAGAAATCATACATCATATATCCAACATCATATATTGTTTTAGTTCTCCTGTTTACTTAGTATCTCCTTCTTCATCTTCTCCCACAACCCATCAAAACTCTGGTGATTTTCTTCCTTCCATTTTTTGCTGAAAGCTTTCATTTTTTCATTCCGGTCTTCTTTGGTAAGCGAGAAGAATGAAGTGATGGCTTCGGTATCATTATCAAAAGCCATTTGATTATACAGTTCTTTTAATTGTTGTTCTTTACGGATATTACTATGGGCGATATCAATTTCCATTTCTTCCCGCAGCATTACTTTTTCATCATAACTGCCCGATGGCAACATGGTCTTTGCTATGACCGGCATCAGTTCTATCAGCATTAAAATAAAAACGATGAGATAATAACGGAATTGAAGTGCAGAATTATTTTCGAGAATATTATTCAATGCTTCCACTCTTGTTAAGAAACCATCGTTCAGGTATTTTGTAAAATCGGCTTCTCCTGTTTTTATTTTATTTTCAATTTCTTTTAAAGCCACTTCGGCGCTATCGAGCTTAGGTTGATTTATTTTCAACAAACTTTGATATTCTCCATCTAATTTTTGATATTCATTTCGTTTTGCAATGGCAATTTCTTTTAAGCCGATCTTCCCGGTACCGCCACTGCCATCCGTTTCGGCTAAGAAATTTTCTCTTGCTTTTGATACGGTGCCATATTTTCCATCCAGTTCTTTTTTAATACTTTCTTTTTGCTTTATTAATTCATCTTTCTGATTTTTATATAACAGATCCGATTCCTGCCGATTTTGTTGTTTCTTTTTTTCATTGTCCAGTGCTGACTGTAATTTTATTTCCTTGTCAAACATATACAATACAGCAGGCTGTGCCATGAATGTGCCGATGGTAAGTGCCAGCAATCCACGAAATAAAAGCGGGGTGAATTTTTTTTTATTGAATTTGGTGATACCTTTTATCAGTGCCCGGTCAATGGTAAGAATGATAAAACCCATGAACAATCCAAGGGAAATTGCAATAGCTGTTGAATCTACGATCGTACTGAAAAAATAGGTCCAGGTAAAACTTGCAAATGCCCAGGTTGCCAAAACGGTCATGCCAATGATGCGGTAGCGGTTTCTGTCAACTACAGAATCTACTAATATTTCTTTTTCCGCAGTGGATAACCACCATAAGAACTCAGTAAATTGGGATGGGGTATAAGATTCCCTTTGGGAAACGGCTATATTTCTTGCTGTCATTTTATATAATTAAAATGTTACTAAAAATTCAAAAGTTGAGTTGTGTCTCAGTTTGTTTTGTCATGCTGAGGTACGAAGCATCTTGCCATAGATTCTTCCTTCGTCAGAATGACAAACTGATGTACTGCAAAAGTTGAGTTGAGCCGAAATAAAGCGTTGAAGTATTTGCAAAATAAATATTCTTAGCGGATTAACGGAGCTTCTCAGGCATTTATTTTGCCCCCGGATCTACATTAACAGTTTATTGTGTGCCATGATTTAAACAGTGATTGTCTGATTCTGTCTATTAGCTTATCTTTGCCCACCTTTAAAAAAAACCTGTAAACAGGAATAAAAAGTTATTATGAAGAAAATATTTAGTTGCCTGGTTTTATTATTAACAATCGCTTTTACTGTACATGCACAGGTTCCAAAAGGAATGGGAAGCAGCGATCCCGAAGCAAAAAAAGTTTTGGACGGGGTAAGTGCCAAATTCAAGAACTATAAATCAGTACAGGCAAAATTCTTATTGAAAATAGAAAATGCTTCCGGTAAAAGCCTGGGAACAAAAACGGGTACAGTTTATATGAAAGGAACCAAATACCGTATCAAGGTAACAGGGCAGGAAATATATTGCGATGGGTCCAATATCTGGACTTACGATAAAGCTTCAAAAGAAGTAACAATCAATAAGATCGATCCGTCTGCCAATTCTATTACGCCACAAAAACTATTTACTAATTTTTACGATAAGGATTTTTTATACAAACTGAATGGCAGTGTACCTGTGAATGGCAAACCAATGCAGGAAGTTGAACTAACGCCGATCGATAAAACAAAGGCATTTCACAAAGTATTGGTTTATGTAAATAAGTCGGTTATAAGTACTACCAAAGTATTTGAAAAAACCGGCAATCGTTATACATACAGCGTTAACAATATGGCTACTAATGGCAATATTGCGGATGCGATGTTCATTTTTGATGCGAAGCAGTATCCGGGGGTGGAAGTGGTGGATTTGAGGTAAAACACCGATACTGGATACTGGATAGCAGATACAGGTTTGTTACTTTATAAATTGTTTGAGGCTTCATTTATTATGTGAAGCCTTTTTTAATGAATATCGAACCTGCCTGCCGGCAAAGGCAGGTTCAATATTCTAAGCCCCCCATCTAAAAGTCTTCACCGGTATTCCCGCAAGGTCAAGCACCCGATCAACCACAGTAGCCGCTACTTCCTCTATCGTTTTTGGTTTGCTGTAAAAGGATGGCGTGGCCGGACATATAATCCCTCCTGCCAGGGTGATTGTCTCCATATTTTTTATATGGATCAAACTATAAGGGGTATCCCTGGCAACACATATTAATTTTCTTCTTTCTTTCAACATCACATCAGCTGCTCTTGTGATCAGGTCATTGGATATTCCCCCGGCAATTCTCCCCATCGTTCCCATACTACAGGGAATGATTATCATGGTATTATACTGACCCGAGCCGGATGCAAAGGGAGCCGTAAAATCCTGTTGCGAATAATATTTTACGTTGAAATGCTGATAATCATCATTGCCTAATTCTGTCTGCCATACCTGTTTTGCATTTTCCGTAATCACAACAGAAAGTTCACTACAGTATTCTTTTAACTGTGATAGCTTTGTTAATAACAGCTTTGCATACACAGATCCGCTGGCCCCGGTTATGGCTACCACAATTTTTTGCATTATTTTTCCGTTTTATATATCTAAGCTACTAAACAATTTATTGATGAAAAAGGTTATCGGTTTTATAATAATTTTTGTTATTGCTGTTTCAGCATTCTCATTTAATGATCCGGGGAAAGGAGATATCAACTGGATAAGCATAAAAGAGCTTAATGAAATGTATGCAAAAAAACCAAAACCCATTTTGTTGGATGTATATACCGATTGGTGCGGATGGTGTAAGCACATGGACAAGACAACCTATAAAAATGAAAAACTGATCCGGTATATCAATGAACATTATTATGCTGTAAAACTAGATGCCGAATCAAAAGATAGTTTCGACTTCAATAACAAACGCTACGGCTATAAAAAAAAGTATAAAAGCAATGAACTGGCAGAATACCTGCTTTATGGTCAAATGTCATTCCCAACCACAGTATTTCTTCCAACAATAGATGCAAGGCCAGCACCACTTGCCGGCTTCCAGTCAGCACAGGATATGGAAGCGCCTTTAAAATTTTTCGCTGAGGGATTTCATAAAACAAAAACATTTGTAGAATATAACCAGGGTTTGAAAAAAGAATGGTGAACGAAAACCGATTCTAGATGCTGGATACTTGATTCTGGATAGTTCGTTATAATCGTACACTTCTAATTGGCAATAGATAATTTTGATCAGCACAGTGCAGACCCTACTAGCCATTCCCTACTTGCTACTCCACGCTTCTTCGTAACTTCATCCCATGTCTTCAGCAGCATCTTCTCTCCACCGGAGGTTAGGACTTTTTCAATCTACTGTATTGAATATGATCGATATGGTTGGTATTGGACCATTTGTTACTTTACCGATTGTGATTGGACTTATGGGTGGCATGTACTTATATGCATGGATCGCCGGAGCGATACTTTCATTAGTAGATGCAATGATCTGGAGTGAACTGGGTGCTACTTACCCAATGGCAGGCGGTAGCTATAATTTTTTGAAAGAAGCCTACGGAAATAATGGAGCCGGCAAAATGATGAGCTTTTTGTATGTATGGCAAACCATCATACAGGCGCCATTGGTAGCTGCTTCGGCGGCGATCGGATTTTCTTCTTACTTCGTTTACCTTATTCCGTTAGAAGGCTGGCAGCAAAAGATGATATCAGGTGCTGTGATCATTTTTATTACGTTTTTATTATACCGGAAAATTGACAGCATCGGTAAGATCGGTGTGCTTTTATGGGCCGGGGTAATTGCTACACTAGGCTGGGTCATATTTGGCGGGATAAGCCATGGCAATTTTTTACAACCATTGCGTGAGTTGCCATCTGCATTCAGTTGGGAAACACTTGTTTCATTTATGTTTGGCCAGGCATGTGTAAAAACAATCTACAGTTATTTAGGTTATTACAATGTTTGTCACCTTGGATCTGAGATAAAAGATCCTGGAAAAAATATTCCACGAAGCATGTTCATTTCTGTTATTGGGATTGCCATACTTTATCTTGCCATGAATATGAGTATCGGCAGTGTGATATCCTGGCAGGAAATAAAATCATGGCAGGATACCGGGCAGAATAATTTTGTGGTGAGTGTTTTTATTGAAAGATTGTATGGCAATACGGCAGCTATTATTGCTACAGTAATGATACTATGGGTTGCACTGGCATCCTTATTTGCAGTGATGCTTGGATACAGCCGTGTTCCTTATGCTGCAGCTGTTGACGGAGCATTCTTTAAAATATTTGCCAGGTTGCACCCCACAAAAAATTTCCCTTATATCTCATTGCTCATACTGGCAGCTTTTGCATTTGTATTTAGTTTATTGTTCAGGATGGGAGATATCATCAGCGGAATACTTGCCATGCGCATCCTCGTTCAATTTATCGGGCAGGCAGTAGGGGTAGTATTGCTTAGAAAACGAAACGGTTCAATACACTTACCTTATAAAATGCCACTGTATCCCTTGCCTGTTATCCTGGTAATTATAATGTGGCTGTTTATTTTCTTTGCAACGGGGTTAAAGATCATGACTGGTTTTTTAATTGTTTTGTTTAGTGGTATTGTTGTTTATATGATCCAGGCTAAAATGAAAAAGCAATGGCCGTTTCATCGAGTTTCAGGTTTGAAGCCTGCCTGCCGGTAGGCAAGGTTCGAAGTTTGAGATTCGAAGTTTAGCCCGAAGGGTTTTAATTTTAACAACCGCCGTTAAAACCGGCGGATTATAAATAATAAGAAACTCCCCAACCCCGAAGGGGTTGAATGTTTCCTACATAACCAGTATTTTATTACTTTAATTGAATAAAATTTTCTAAAGTTTGCCTATATTGAGAGTTGTTATAATATAAAAAATAACTGGTATATACTAAATACTGCTAACTAACTGCCAGACCATTCTAAACAATGTTGTTATGAAGGAAATTTCAATCAAAAAAATTTTACTGTTACTATGTATCCTGCTGTTATCGGGATGGAGTAACATATATGCACAACAAAACAAAACCCTTATCGATGCAAAACTTTCAGGTGAACGTGAAAAGAATAGTTGGGCAGCGGCTGATATAAATGAATATATTTTTTCTGATCAATATACAGATAAGCAAACCGGCTTAACTTATACTTATAT
>JANNBU010000329.1:0-1585 GCA_031385805.1 Ferruginibacter sp. | reverse complement strand
CTTTATCTTTCTTATTTAATTCATCGGCTACTGTAAGGGTTGAGTTGGTCATTTGTCCTTTTAACATTAGCCGGTACAATCTTATTTCTTCTAATATTTTTATACACTGTTTTCTTCCTTCATAGCATTGAAGAGATAAATCATGTTGTGTTTGCAAATCTTTTGCAGTTGTTTTTACTCTTGGGTCCATCTTTACTATAAAATCCTGCTGGTAAACTTTTCCATCAACAGTCAATCTTGCAATGTATGTTCCGGGCATTACCCAGGGAGCAGTTGGGTCGGGTGCAGTATTCATATAGATTGCTGCAATAGGATAGGAGGGAGGAATATTCAGAGGAGTATATTTCATGTCCCAGGCAAAACGATGTGCGCCAGCTTTTGTTGAAAGTATTTGTTGCGGACGAATCCAGTAGTGCGGAATATTGACTTCGCCGATTTTATACATTGTATCATTAAAATTATATTTTCTTACTAATTTCCCTTTTCTGTCATTAATTTCTAATGAAACATTACTTGCTTTCTCTTTTAAATAATAATCAATCACAGCACCATCCGGTGGATTTTGTCCGGCTGGTTCTTCCTGTGGCAAAGGTGTATCAGTGTACATATTCCATCTTACACGATAAGCTGTTTGTGGTTTGTAAAGTATCGCAGGTTGTTTGGCCAGCTGATTTGTCAACTGACGCAATGGAGTTATGTCGTCCAGTATCCAGAAACTTCTTCCATGTGTGCCAACGGCAATATCATCATCTTTTATTACCAGGTCACGAATAGAAGTGGCCGGCATATTCAACCGAAGGCTTTGCCAATGATCGCCATCATCGAATGAAACATATACCGCTCTTTCACTACCGGCAAATAATAACCCTTTTTGTTTTGGATCTTCTCTTACCACATTAATAGGATCATCCGGTAAACCATTTACAATTTCTTTCCATGTTTTGCCATTATCCCTGGTTCTGTAAATATGCGCCCGCATATCATCACATCGGATCCTGTTTACAGCGGCATAGGCAGTATTTACATCAGTATGACTGGCATCCATCAACGAAATTTTGCTCCAGGAGGTTATTTCCGGGGGCGTTACATTTTTCCATGTCTTGCCACCATCTTTTGTAAGTTGGATCAATCCATCATCTGTTCCGCACCAGATGGTGTTGATGTCTTTGTAAGAAGGGGCAATGGTATATATTACACCACGACGCGGCATTTTTTTCATATCATCATTTGTATAAATTCCTACACTGCCGGGTACATCCCAACTTTCCCTGGTAAGGTCAGGACTTATTACCTGCCAGCTATTACCTCCATTCATCGTTTTGAAAAGAACATTACCTGCGAAGTATAATGTTTTATTATCTACGGGACTGAATAAAACAGGAGCTGTTCTTATAAAACGATATTTACCAGACCGGACAGCTTCCGGAGAAATATTTTGTACTTGTCCGTTGCGTTTATCATAACGGGAAATTTTACCACCGTAAATAATATTGGGATCTAAGGGATCGGCGGCCACATAACCATACTCTTCCACCCCAACAGGATGCCATTCCCGGTAAGTGATACCTCCATCATTACCTCTTGA
>JANNBU010000322.1:0-1846 GCA_031385805.1 Ferruginibacter sp. | reverse complement strand
ACCCACTGGCGCAAGTGTTCCCTACTAAATTCCAAGTATTTTTATCTGATGCTCACGGGATCACTTGTGCCTTTTAAGTTCGCCTGATCGCAACGGGGTCAGAGCCCGAATTTCCATGCTAAATTTAATGTAAATTGTAGTAAAATATCCCTTCTTCTACTAAATATAAAACAGGCGATAATGAATTACCCTACTTAATAATACACAGTGAAGTTAAATGCCTGCTAACTAAGTCATTCAATGAATCAGTGGCAAAAAGGTTTGCCTTATCTTACACCCACAGCCATGCAGGTATCATTAACGATCATACGTTATCCAAAACTATTTATTCCGTTTGCATTTTTTGCAATGGCCATTCACCGGCTTCTATTATGGTTTAATAAAAAAATATGTTTTTATAAATTATTAGGATGTGGTAAGAACGGGACTTTTGATAAGGTTCCGGATCTGCAACAGTGGGGAATATTGACTGTTCGAAGCCTGCCTGCCGGTAGTCAAGGTTTGAGGTTTGAGGTTCGAGGTTGGGAGTCCTCTAATTTAGAAAGTAATTTATTGATACAGGAACTTTATGGTTCGTTCATTGCGAATTGGTTACGGTTTTTTAAATGTGAGGTTTTTACGATTTTACTGGAGCCGGTAGAAGGACATGGTTTATGGGATGGTAAGGAAGTTTTCGGTAATTTACCTAAAAGTTCACCGCATACCGGCCCGGTTGCAATACTAACAAGGGCAACAATCCGTTTTAATAAATTACAATACTTCTGGCAACATGTAGTCTCAGTTGCAGATAAGATGAAGGTTGCAAAAGGATTTATTACTTCCCTTGGTATTGGTGAAGTTCCCTGGCTAAAACAAGGCACATTCAGTGTTTGGGAAAGCAAAGAAGACATGCTGGCATTTGCTTATGGCATGAAAGAACATACGGATGTGATCAAAAAAACAAGGGAACAAAAATGGTATAGTGAAGAAATGTTTGTTCGATTCAGGATCATCGGAAAAACGGGAACCATACGTGGAAAAGACCCTCTAAAATGAAAATTGTAAATTTGAATTATGAAAAATATTAAACTGATAGAAGTTCCGTCAGAAATTGGTGCAGGTACCAGGGGTGCAAGCATGGGCATTGATGCTGTAAAAATTGCCGCACTTGATTTTATGAGCAATTTTTTTGTTCATTTTCCTTCGGAAAAAATTGAGGTAGAAAATAATCTATTGTTTGAGCCCATCAAATCTCCTTATGCAAAGCGCATACAGGGTGTGCTTAATATGTATGAGCGTATCAGCAAAGCGGTATCCGACAGTATGAAAAACAATTTTTTTCCGGTAGTATTAAGTGGAGATCACAGCAATGCCGGCGGTACCATTGCCGGCATTAAGATGGCCAAACCAAAAAGTAAACTGGGCGTGATATGGATCGATGCACATGCTGATCTGCATACACCCTACACTACCCCTTCGGGCAATATGCATGGCATGCCTTTGAGTACGGCCATTGCAGAAGATAATATAGATTGTAAGGTGCATGAAGTGGATGAAAAAACCGCCAAACTCTGGGACCAGTTAAAATCAATTGGAAAGATAGGCCAGAAGGTATTACCGGAAGATGTTGTTTTTATTTCACTTCGTGATTATGAAAAAGAAGAAAAATTCCTGATAGAAAAATATGGGATGAAAGTGATCACCACCAGTGATGTAAGGCGTAATGGGGCTGAGAACGTTAGCCGCAAAGTGCTGCGTTACCTGAGCGATTGCACCGATATATATGTAAGCTTTGATGTTGACAGTCTTGATTCTGCCATCTCCAAAGGAACAGGAACACCGGTAAGCAATGGACTGAAAGAAAGAG
>JANNBU010000307.1:0-7567 GCA_031385805.1 Ferruginibacter sp. | reverse complement strand
TTTTATGATATGCTGCAACAATGCTTTGCAACCATAAAACATGGCGAGTTCTGAAAACAATTTTATTGCCTGCGGTACTTTTATAATAACTGTTGGCCGTTGTGTATTTTCCCATCCTGTAACAACGGCTTCGCCATTTTTATTGGGATTTAATTTTTTTAAAAAATAAAGGGCATCAAACATTTCATTGATGGTATCCGGCGCCAGGTAATCATAATCAATGAGCTGAATTTTTTCTGTCCTTCGGTCACGATCCTGGTATTTCCATGCATTGCGTGAAAGTGCATACATATTATACATGAACCAATACCCCGGCATAACGAGCAGCCTGTTATTGGTTACATCGTTGCTTACCAGGCAGAAGGGTATAGGTATATTCAGTTCGGCAGGATAATCTGCTTTTGAAAGAATGGTAAAAGATGCAAATTTTGAATTGTGTTTCAGGCTTACACATAGTCCTGGCCAAAACCCACGCCCGGCAACGATCTCGCCATCCGGACTGCGGCTGTTGTGATTGCTGCCAATGGTAGCACCTGCTGCAATATTGCTTTGCCCCATGATCAGTGAAGCACATAAAAATGAATTGTTGTGATGCTGCTCATGCGAAGGAAAGATCAATGAATTCAATACTTCGCAGCAGGAAATGGTAGAATTATTACCCAGGTATGAGTTGATTAGTCTTGCACCGTATTTCAATTGTGAGTGTGATGCCATTACAAACCTTACAGCTTTAACACCGTAAAAAATGCGGCAACCAAATCCAATAATTCCATTCACCAGTTCGCAACCTTCACCTATCTGCGACCTGCGTTCCGGATCACTGTTGATCGTTAAGTTCTTTAATTTATTGGCTCCTTTGATATAAGCATCTGTTCCAACCCATACATCTTTGATGATCCGGCAGTTCTTAATAACAGAACGTTCACCAACCTTACCATAATAACCACGCTGTTTGTCGAATTTTTTTTCAGTAAATGTTTTGAATTTTTCAAGCAGTTCTTTGTCATCCCTGTATTTGCTCCACATATAAGCATCGCCGGCAAGCATACCATTGAACGGTATGATACTTCTTCCGCCGTTCTCATTACAAACTTCCACCCATACTCTTCCACTTTCTTTTTCCCCGTCTTTTATTATTCCATTCCCGAATTTTGAATTGTCGGTTGCAGCCAGTTCATTTACATTGGCGACCATTACGTCACTTTCAATAATATAATGGCTCAGGTAATTTACATTGTCGATACAAACATTATCACCCAGGTCGCAACTGATGATGGTGCTGTTGTATAAGCCCACTGCCATACGCAGGTTATGAAATTCATGGTACAATGGCTGTAAACTACCAATGCGTACCAATCCGAAGAACTTGCAATTTTTTACCAGGTTGGCATTAAAAAGGTTTGTAACCAGTATCATGTTCCAGTTATCCGAAGTATTACGGTTGTGTACAAGCGTATCTATTTCAGCAGTGGTAAGCGACCGGTAAATGGCATTGCTCCTGTTCTGAATATTGCGCAGGTGGTATTCATCTTTACCCGCAGGAATATTTTTCTTCTCTATAAAATTATAGCCAAGATCGTTTACCGGATGTTTTTTGATAATGTTCATACCCCTGCCCCCTAAAGGGGAACCTAGTTTTAAAGTGAATAAGTAAATTTCATCTTTCTAAGATTTGTTGGCTCTAAAACATGATCAAAGAAGATGTTCGGTATTTAAAAATAATGTATTTTCTCAAACGAGAATGATCATATTCCTGAAAGGTTTTGAATTAGAATAGTTGAATAATGGTTTGCTGTACAAGAGTGCGACGCAACGATGTTAAATAGAATTACAATAGTCGGTTACAAAAATCTTTAATTAGATTAATAATATCGTTTCAATTTACTAACAAAGCTCAATCTAAGTTCCCCTTTAGAGGACAGGGGTGTTGGTTATTACTCCACAGTAACGCTTTTTGCAAGATTACGGGGCTTATCCACATCCACACCCTTCGCAATACCAACATAATAACTCAATAACTGCAATGGAATGGTGCTAAGCATGGGTGCAATAATTTCATCAGCATGGGGAACATAAAAAACATCATCTGCAAGGCCCGGGATCACTTCATCGCCTTCGGTAATGATGGCGATCACTTTTCCTTTGCGTGCTTTTATTTCCTGGATATTGCTCACGATCTTTTCGTGGTAAGAATCTTTGGTTGCAACAAAAACTACCGGCAGGGTATTGGTTACCAATGCGATTGGTCCGTGTTTCATTTCGGCTGCAGGATAACCTTCTGCATGTATGTAAGAAATTTCTTTCAGCTTTAGTGCCCCTTCTAATGCAATGGGAAAGTTATAACCTCTTCCGAGGAACAAGGCATCGGCAGCACCTTTGTATTTTTCTGCGATTACTTTGATGGCTTCAGCATTTTTTAACAGCGCCTGTACTTTTTCGGGTACAGCTTCCAGTTCAAACAACAATTCGCTGTAACGTTTGTCGCTGATGGTTCCTTTTTCTTTGGCAATTTTTAATGCCATCATGGTTATGACTGCCAATTGGCCGGTAAATGCTTTTGTACTTGCCACACCAATTTCGGGGCCTGCATGCGTGTAAGCGCCACCGTCACTGATCCTTGCAATGGACGAGCCTACCACATTTACAATACCAAAAATGATGGCACCATGTTCCTTAGCCCGTTCGATGGCTACAAGGGTATCGGCTGTTTCACCGCTTTGGCTTATGGCGATGATGATATCGCCTTTGTTGATAATGGGATTGCGGTACCTGAATTCTGAAGCGTATTCCACTTCAACGGGAATACGGCAAAGTTCTTCAATGATGTATTCTGCCAGCAAAGCAGCATGCCAACTGGTACCACAGGCTACGATGATGATTCGGCTGGCATTTTTGAAGTGTTCAATATTATTTTCCACACCACTCATGGTTATAGTTCCGGCAGCAGCATCTAACCTGCCACGTAAGCAATCATGAATGGTGCTCGGTTGTTCAAAAATCTCTTTCAGCATGAAATGGTCATAGCCGCCTTTTTCAATGGCTGCCAGTTCCATATCTAATTTGGTAATGAAAGGTGTAATCTTTTCATTACCCAGGTTCTTTAAAATAAGTTCATCAGGTTTTACAATAGCCAGTTCATAATCATTTACATAAACTACTTCCTTGGTATATTCCAACATGGGGCTTGCATCACTTCCCAGGAAATGTTCCCCTTTACCAACCCCGATCACCAGTGGACTACCTTTTCTTGCGGCAATGATCGTTTGAGGATCATCTGCATCGATCAATAAAATACAATAAGCACCTGTAACCCTTTTCAGGGCAACCCTTACAGCTTCCTCGAGGTTGCAATCATTGTTCTTTTTAATATCTTCTATAAAATTCAGGAGTACTTCTGTATCTGTTTCACTGGTGAACGAATAGCCTTTGTTTAAAAGTTCTTTTTTGATCTGGGCATAATTCTCAATGATACCATTGTGTATCATAGCTAATTTGCCGCTTGCACTGGTATGTGGATGAGCGTTTATATCACTGGGTTCACCGTGCGTTGCCCAACGGGTATGTCCAATGCCAATATTTGCATGAAGGTCTTTGCCGATAATAGTATTTTCAAGGTCGGCAACCCGGCCTTTCTTTTTATATACTTTCAAGCCTGAATTCAATAAAGCAACGCCGGTGCTGTCATAACCCCTGTATTCTAATCTTTTTAACCCGGTTATTATAATTGGGTAAGCTTCTCTTGGCCCGGTGTATCCTACAATTCCACACATATATTAAACATTGATATTTTAAGTAAAAATTTGATGCACAATATTATCGAAAAAAATGCTTGTAACAAGGATTTTACAGGGTTTAAACATATATTAGCAATTGAGCAAACCAGCTAATTAGTTAATATGAAAAGACTGAGATTCATTACTTTAATAGCCTTTACGGTATTTACTAATGCAGTTAATGCCCAATCTTTAAATGGCCAGTTGCCTGAGGGTAACTATTACCTTGTTCGTCATGCTGAAAAAGATACAGGTAAAAATCCTGTATTAACCATAGCAGGTTATTTACGTGCCGGAAACCTGTACCGGGAGCTTAAAAATAAAAAGATCGGTAAAATTTATGTGAGCCAGTACCGGCGTAGCCAGTTGACGGCTGATTCATTGAAGATCTATAAAAAAACGGATACAGTACATTATAAGGCAGACGATAAAGGAGATGATCTGCTTAACAAGTTATTGATCCAAAAAGGGAAACAGAAAAATGTACTCATCATCGGCCACAGCAATACCATTCCTGTTATTCTAAAAAGGTTGGGAGTAACCGGCCTTGATATAAGTGAGATCCCCGATGGTGAATACGATAATCTATTTGTAGTTACGGTGAAAAATAAAAAAGTTTCATTGAAGTGGTTGAAGTATGGGAAAGCTTCTTTGCCAGCATCTGATCCCGGTAAAATGAAACCCTTACAATAAAATCCCTTTCAGGAAAAAATAAGCCACCGAAAAATAAATTACAATACCGGTAACGTCTACCAGCGTAGCAACAAATGGAGCGGACGATGCTGCCGGATCTAGTTTTAATTTTTTTAAAATGAGAGGTAGCATAGATCCCATCAGGCTTCCCCAAAGTACAATGCCTATCAGGGAAAAGAAAATGGTGACGGCTACCAGTTGCCAGTAAATGCCGTAATCAAATATGTGCAGGTTCTGCCAAAGCATGATACGAAGGAAACCAATGCTTCCTAATATTACACCCAATAATAAACCTGAGATCAGTTCCCGCCTCATTACTTTCCACCAATCTGTAATGGTCAATTCACCAAGTGCCATGGCTTGTATGATCAGTGTTGAAGCCTGTGATCCGCTGTTGCCGCCACTGCTCATGATCAATGGAATGAACAATGCCAGTACGGTAGCAGCTTCTATTTCTTTTTGAAAGAATTGCATGGCGGTGGCAGTAAGCATTTCACCTAAAAAAAGTAACACTAACCAGCCGGCCCTTTTCTTAACCAATTTAATAATACCAATATCAAGATAAGGCTCATCCAATGCTTCTGTACCTCCAATTTTTTGAATGTCTTCACTGAATTCTTCATGAGCAACCCAAAGCACATCATCAATGGTTACAATACCAAGTAAAATATTTTGTTGATCTGTTACGGGTAACGCAACCCGGTTATTCATTTTAAAAGCTTCATAAGCCAGTTCCTGGTCTTCATTTGCATTCAATGAAATATAACGGCCATCCATGATCTCATTTACTTTTGCATCGGGTGATGCCAGGATAATGTCTTTGATCCGTATATCATCGATCAGTTCGCCTTTTACATTTATGACATAGATCACGTCAATGGTTTCTGTATTTTTTCCATAGCGGCGGATCGTATCCAATACTTCTTTTACCGAATTGTATTCATACACATACACATAATCCGGCGTCATTAGCCTGCCCACACTATTCTCAGGATAGCCTAATAATTCGAGGGTGATCTTTCTTTCTTCCGGATCAAGCGTTTTGATCAATTCCCTTACCGTACTGGTAGGAAGTTCTTCCAGGAATGCAACCCTGTCATCGGGAGGTAATTCGTTCAATAATTCTGCAGATTTGAATGCGGGAAGATTTTTAATGATCCTTTTTTGTACAACAACATCTAATATTTTAAAAACGCCGGCTGCCCTGTGAATGGATAAATGGGAAATGATCTGGGCCTCAAAATCCGTGTTGTCATAAATAAGTTCAGCCACATCACTGATGTTCTGGTTATTCAGGAATTCCTGTATAGCCAGTTTGTCTTTAGAGGAGATAATCTCTTCAAACTGCTGCTGCAATGGTATTTCATCGATCTCCCGTGACATGCTCCAGGCGTATTTAAGTAAAAGATTCGGACGGCAATTTAACTTAATAATTTTAAAAGCCTTGTCCGTTTCTCGTTTCTTGTCTCTCGTTATGGGCTCCAAAATGTTAGAACTATCCATTAATAAATGAACTACCCGGGAAAGAATAATAAGCAACAAGTAACCAGAAACCAGAAACCAGGAACGCTTAAGTATCTATTTTTTAGTATTTTTAATTCAAACCCGGTAACAGGCCAATGATCAAACCTTATTTAGTTGTAGAAAGAACAGAAAAAAAAGGAAAAGCGGTTTTCACAAATGAAAAAATTGCTGCCGGTACTGTTATAGAAATTTCTCCCGTGATCACAATGAGTTTAGATGACAGGCAGCACCTCGATAAAACTTTGTTACATGATTATATTTTTGAATGGGGGAAACACAAAGATAAATGCTGCATGGCGCTTGGATTAATACCAATATACAATCACAGTTATAAAAGTAATTGCGAGTATTTTATGGATTTTGAAGATGATACCATTCTTGTAAAGACAGTAAGGGTAATTAAAAAAGGAGAGGAGCTTACGATCAACTACAATGGTAACTGGGATGATGGGAAGAAGGTTTGGTTTGATGTTCTATAGTTCATAGTTCATAGTTCATAGTTCATAGTTCATAGTTTATAGTTCATAGTTCATAGTTCATAGTTCATAGTTCATAGTTCATAGTTCATAGTTCATAGTTCATAGTTGAAACTACCACTTTTAAAGATAATTCAATTATTAAAGACCCAACTAAGAACTATGAACTTGTATTTACTTTCTATTCTCAAACTCTTTACGAATAATATTCAACGCAGCGCCCGCTTTAAACCATTCAATCTGCTGCTGGTTATAAGTGTGGTTTACCATGATCATATCATTTGTTCCGTCAGCATGGTTTAAAACCAATACTAATTTTTTATCAGGGGCAAAATCGGTAAGGCCAATGATATCAATACTGTCATCTTCCAGTATCTTATCATAATCTGCCTTGTCATCAAATGTAAGTGCAAGCATGCCCTGTTTTTTCAGGTTTGTTTCGTGGATACGGGCGAAGGATTTTACCAATACCGCTCTTACACCAAGGTGACGTGGTTCCATAGCCGCATGTTCCCTTGATGAACCTTCACCATAATTCTCATCCCCAACTACGATGGTACCAACACCCGAAGCTTTGTATGCTCTTTGTGTATTTGGTACTGTACCATATTCACCCGTTTGCTGATTTTTTACTGAATCTGTTTTTTCATTGAAATAATTTACCGCACCGATCAGCATATTGTTGCTGATATTATCTAAATGTCCACGGAATTTAAGCCATGGCCCCGCCATTGATATATGATCGGTGGTACATTTTCCTTTTGCTTTTATTAAAAGTTTCAATCCTTTCAGATCAACGCCTTCCCATGCTGCGAATGGTTCTAATAATTGTAAACGTTTGCTGTCCGGCGAAACTTTTACCTGCACATTACTGCCATCGGCAGATGGTGCCTGGTAGCCAGGATCATCAACAGCAAATCCATTTGGAGGCAATTCAAAACCAGTTGGAGCATCCAGCATTACCTGTTCGCCTTTATCATTGGTAAGTGTATCGGTGAGTGGATTAAAATTCAATGTGCCTGCAATTGCGAGTGCCGTAACTAATTCAGGCGATCCTACAAATGCCATCGTATTCGGGTTGCCATCTGCACGTTTTGCAAA
>JANNBU010000241.1:0-2049 GCA_031385805.1 Ferruginibacter sp. | reverse complement strand
CAAATTCCTTTAATTCAAATAGTTTTACCGTATTGAAAAGCTATGCGATTCGATGAAATTGGCACATTTGCACATCTGCACATTTGCCTATTAAATTCTTTCCACTTCATACACTGCACTGAACAGATACAACTTGCCCGTTTTCACTTCAATGCATTTGTACCGTTTACGGATCTTTTCGCCTTTTTTAAAAATACGTCCGCCGGTTATGGAAAAAAGTCCGCCTTCATTTATTTGCTCTACCAATTGCATGCCTTCTTTTTTCTCATCGTAAGCATGCAACACCCTTAATAATTTTTCATCGCCGCAGCTGCTGGCCGGGGGATTCTTCAATGTATGCAACAATGCCCTTTCAATATCGGGCGGAAATATTTTTTTTTGGAGAAAGCGGGACAGGATATTACTGAATTCTTTTTTCCACTCATTGCCATGCGACTGCACCCGGTTCCCGAATGCCTCATGAGTAAAAAGATGGGCCAGTTCGTGCAAGAGTGTGATCAGGAATGCATATTTATTAAGATTGCCGTTAACACTGATGCGGTGAGTTTTTCCGGCTATCGCATGACGGTAGTCGCCAAGTATACTCTGCCTTTTTCGGGTGATGGTAAGATGGACTTTGTGGTGGTGGAGATAAAATAATACTTCATCTAAGCTTCCGTCTGGCAGATAAGACTGTAGTTCTAAAAGCGGCGCTTCTTTTTTAGGCATTTTTACTTTTGTTCAGCTTCATCATGATGGCTACTTCTGCCGAAAGATACACCAGGTAAAGAACCATTGATATGTAAACAGCAGGCCTGTTAAAATGTTTTCCGCTAAGCAACACATAGGCCATTATTGCTGCAACACATATCAGCATCTTCAGCATCATGCCACCCATAACACTGCGTATGAAAACATTGGGGTTAGTGTTATCCATGGCCTTTCGCTGTATTTTGTATGCGGCCAGGCTCACCAGGAAGAACAGGCAATTGGCAGCAACCAATACCATGAAATCAATACCGGTTGTTGTAAAGAACAAGTCCGCTAAAATAAAAAAAAACGAAAAGAGAATAAAGATGATCACTAATGGAAGTAAAGCACCAAAGCGCTGGTTCATGAAAACAGTTTTATTGATTAACAGCATTTGTCCTTTCGGTGTTCAATTCCACAACATTGGCACCCATATGACATTGACCATTAAAAGTAGCCGTTGGTTCAATTTGCAGTTTGCCTGCAAAAATATCCCCGTTATGTGTTGCCTTACCCCTTAAGAACAAGAGGTCTTTCACCTGTATCTTACCGGTAACCTTGCCCAGCACATCAGCCTGCATCCCGTCAATATCTCCTTCTACCACTCCTTCCGGACCGATCAGGATCTTAGCTTTGGCACTGAGGTTGCCTACCAGTGTGCCATCGATACGTATATCGCCGTTAGTAGCTATATCGCCGTTGATAGTAGTACCTGCTCCAATAATGGTATTGGCGCTGGTAGAAGATTCATCAAATGATGCTTTCGCTTTTGAATTGAACATAACGTTTCGTTTAAAGATTTGATAATAATTTTCTGACCACCTCTCCTCCCTTCCTCCTCTCCAATAGAGAGGAGGCGGTACATTGAACAGATCCAGGCATCACATCTTCCATATCTTCATTAAGTCTCTCTTCAACAATTATGCAAAGGATGGTTCAACTTTGTATATTCTATTCTCTGCTTCAATCTTCCAGTTCCCTCTCCTTTGGAGAGGGGTTGGGGTGAGGTACTACTCTTCCAAATTATCCACTTTTGGCAAATTCAGTTTATTGGTATCCAGTTTGGGCACATTGCCCTGCAATACTTTTTGAAGATCATTAAAATACTGTTGCTTGTACTTTAAGGCATCTTCCATCGAGTCTGTTCTTATTTTAAGTAATTTATATTCCCTGATCTGTTTGGCATTACCATAACCTACACCCGGCAAATAGTATTTAAGCGGTGTGAATACGATGAGGGCAATGGTTAAACCCACCAAAACCACAAACAAGGTGCTCAACCCGATATACACGCTTAAACGGCTCAATTTGAACTTAACC
>JANNBU010000222.1:0-6088 GCA_031385805.1 Ferruginibacter sp. | reverse complement strand
GTTCAAAACTAATGGAGCCTGCGGCTAATCTGGCAGCAGTATAGGCATATACATCCCTTCCATGAAAAGTATAGGATCTTTCAGAGCCTTTCCTCCTGTTTATTGCTTCGTCTATTTCCCTTATTTCTGAAATACCCAGTGATGCAGCGATCAGTGTCAGGGTTCCGTTATCAGGGGTAACGATAAAATGGCCAGAGTTGGTTTTTAATACCACTGATCTTCTTTCTGTACCCACACCGGGATCTACCACCGAAACAAAAACGGTACCTGCAGGCCAGTAACTAACGGTCTGCTCTAACCGATAAGCAGCTTCCCAGATATTGTAAGCGGGGATCTCGTGTGTAAGATCAAATAATTTTAAACTGCTGTCTACACCCATGGCTACGCCTTTCATGGCAGAAACTGCTCCGTCTTTTAATCCAAAATCTGATTGAAAGACGACTATTTTGTTTTGGGAGAAACAGATCGTATTTGCCAGGGTAAATAAAAACGGCAACAATAAAGAGTTGAAATATTTTTTCATAAGCCTTGTTAACATTGATAAGTACAAAAAGAACAAGAGGTTTAAGAAGTTCAAGTTAACTTTTTGAACCTTTTAAACCTCTTGAACTCCTTAAACGTTATAAACTGAGTTTTTAAAAGTTAAACGCCAGTTTGGTAAATATTCTTCTTCCGTTGAATCCCATTTGAACAGATTCCCACGGGCCGCCTGTTTCATTGTCAAAAGCCTCATAGCGGGCATTTTTTACTGCAGCAAAATCCGGATGGACATTTAGCAGATTGTCTGCACCTGCAAAGATCGTTAATGCTTTACAGATCTTATAAGAAACATACAGGTCTGTTGTGATCTTTGCTCTATAGTTGAAAATTTCTTTTTCAACATGTATGCCATCACTGAATCCATCCATATCCACATACGGATCAATACCTGTGAAACTTCCGGAAATTGCCGGATCCCCCGGTCCTCCGGTACCTGCAGCACTCGCAAGCCCTGTCCATCCAAAGCCCAGTGTTTTCATGTTCCCAAAATAATTGATGTGTGTGCCTACACTGAATTTATTCATGGTATAATCAAGGCCCAGGGAGAATTTCGCCTCTGGAGCAGATGCTTTCAGGAAAGCTTCTTCCCGGTCGCTGAAGAAAGTCTTCCGATGACGGTAACTATCATCCAGCGGAGCAGGGTAGTGAACATCATCAACTTTCATATTCTGAAAATTTCCTGCCAACAATGCTCTGAAACTATTTTTACCCCATTTTTTTGAATAATCTATGATGATATCAATACCATAGTTTGTTGTATTGACTGAATTTGCAAAAAACTGGGCAGTCTGAACTCCTAAACCACTTAGTTGAGAGGTAAATGATACCGGTAAAGTTGCATCGTCTTTATCGAATAGACCGGATAAAACGATCCGGTCTTTTATCTTGATCATATAACCATCAACCGTAACAGTTAGGCCATTCATTGGCTTCCATGCAAAGCCAAGACCTGCATTAACAGATGTTTCTTGTTTAAGATCAGGAATTCCGGCTGCTAAAGTTACCGCATCACCATTTCTGGCAATACGCGATTGTACCAATGCTCCTCCGCTGAATGAAGTAAGTGTATTACTGAAATTGATCTGTTGCAAAGAAGGTGCACGGTAACCTGTACTTCCCGAAGCCCTTATATTAAAATTATCTGCTACTTTATAACGTGTTGCCAGTTTGAAAGTAACGAGTGAACCAAAATCAGAATAATTTTCTCCACGAATAGCTGCATCTATCAGCCATTTACTGGTAGCATTCAATTCAGCATCTACATAAGCACCGAAAGAATAACGCTTTGCAACTATAGTATCGGAAGGGCTAAACCCTGGAAAACCCTGTGATCCCGGGGCCTGGTCAAATGCATTCGCATATCCTTTCCAGGAAGCTTCTTCTCCAAGTTCGATCTTGTATTTTTCATTCCTGTACTCAGCTCCCAAACCAAGGTTAAGGCCACTGGCTATTGATTTAAATGATTTGCTGAAATCTAAATTCACTGTAGTTTGACGGAAGTTGAATCCCCCGTCATAAAAACTATTCTTTGTTGTATTCCCGATTAGTGAAGCATTGAATGTTTCCTTACCATAATACCTGAAATCATTTTTGCCTGTAGTAACGCTTAGATCCCAATTCCAATTGCAGGAAGAAAGTCCTTTAAGTCCTGCTGCAATGGAAGCATCATTGATATCAGCTGCAATATGCGGGTTATAATAAACTTCACCATCAATTGCCTGGTGCATGATGGATGGAACCAGGATGGGATTGCCATTTACATCTACGGGAAAACGATCGGGCCTCGCACTTAAATTTCTTGTATATGCAAATGCATCGGAAGCTTTGTGGTTATACGCTGCAAAAGAATATAAAACAGTTTTACTGTCTTTGCCCAATGGCAATTCCATATTATACATAGCGCCATCTGTTTGTACAGAGCCATCACCAAAAGCCCTGCGGCTGCTGTTCAGCGGTAATGCTTTTGAATTTGACTGTACATTTGTATCAAGTACCTGCCTGAATGTTTTTGCCTGTTTCAGGTAATCGAAAGAAAAATTAATGAAACCACCGTTCTTTCCCAGCGTTAAACCATTGTTCACAGATAATGTATATGTACCACCATCGATCGGCTTGCTATAATAATACTGGTTGTCGGACCCTATTTTATAGGGATTGAATTTGGTATCATAATATCCGCTCCATCCGGCATTGATGGTCCAGTGGTTTACATCTTTTCTCAAAATAATATTGATTACACCTGCCATGGCATCACTGCCATATTGTGCAGAAGCACCATCACGTAATATTTCGATCCTGTCAACTGCAGATTGGGGAAATGCATTCAGATCAGCGCCCGAATTACCCCTGCCTCTTGAACCAAATAAACCTACAAATGCGGTCTGGTGGCGTCTTTTACCGTTTATCAGTACCAATGTCTGATCAGGGCCAAGGCCTCTTAATGTACCAAGATCAAGATGATCGGCACCATCGGCCCCACTTTGTTTGTTGTAGTTGAAGGAAGGTGCTGCCATGTTTAAAACAGAGGTAAGGTCTGTTTTAGCTGTTGCCAAACCAACCTGGTTTATCCTAATAACGTCTACGGGTACAGCAGTTTCTGTTTTAGCCCTGGCGGCACCCCTGGTTCCGATGATAACGATATCACCCAGGTCAACAGATGATGCTTCCAGCAATACAGAAATTTCAGATGAGCCTGCAAGTTTTACCGACGCTGGTTTATAACCTACGCAGGTAATTTCCAATACATCGTTTGCATTGGCTTGTATTTTTAAAATACCATCACTGTTGCCAGAAGCACCTTTGCTGCTTCCTCTTACCGTTGCAGATGCATTTGTTACAGGGTTTCCTGTTTTAGAATCTGTGACCTTAATCGTAAATGTTTGCTGAGCCGAAAGCAGGTAACTGCTCAGCACCAGGCATAGTAACATTAATAATTTTCTCATAATTGCAATGTTTGGTTAAAAAGGAAATTTTGGTAATGCATGAAATTAATACATTATTGATACAAGTGTATAAGAGATAGGGGGTTACTAACAGGTGTTGAAAACTCTTCTAATTTATGATTTATGATGTGTGATGTATGATATGGGCACAGATAATCAGATATTTTACACTAATATCTTACAGCATTCATCTAACATCATACATTTATTGGTACTCCATATTCATCAATAGGTATACCGTTTTCATCTATATCATAATCAGTTTCATTGTTGACCATGGAGCCTAAAGCGACATAGGTTTTACTTCTCCCATCACGAATGGGGATAATGATCCAGATCAATACAAGCATCCCGATCGAATAAAATAAAGCTGCCCAATCAGCATGAGCATCTTTTTTATTTTCCGGCTGCTGCTCTTTAATAAATTGTTGAATATATTGTTTGGCCTCAGGAGAGATCGAGTCTTTATCAGGTACAACAATAAAACTTCCATTGTTATCTGTGAAAATGGTATCCTGTGGCATTAGATGTATTTAATTTTCCAAAAGCGGTTCATCGCTTCCGTCAAGTAATGGTATATCAGCGATGGATGCGCCTGCAATTCCTTTTACAGAACCATACATGCCACTGGTGCTGATCAATACTTTTTCAAGTTGTTTCTCTCTTTCTTTCCATATCTTTTCCATCTGTATCCGCTCTCTTATAATACTTTGTTTCATTGATATAAATCCCTCTACGATTGCTTCTACCTGTCCTTTAAATTCATTGCCGGTAAGATAATTATACAACATCTGCATTTTATCACCCTTACCTTCCTGCGCTTTCTGTACATCAAATACTTTAATGATGCCATTGCGAAATAAATGAGCCACACTGCTAACTTCATTAAAATTACAAATCCATATACCGTCTTTTTCTCCGAACTTATCCATGTCTTTCGGAAATGTCTGTGATACAAGCACAGCAACATCAGCGCCACTATTACGCATATCAGCTTTTAACTTGTCAATCCAATTATTACTCCATGCTTTAGTGCGTTTGCTTTCGTAAATTATTTTACCACATACAGCACCACTGCTATTGCGTATTACTTGAATACAATCTGCACCTTCTACTCCTTTGCCTACTTCTTCAATAAGGTCAAATGGAAAATTATCCTCCAAAATTTCTTCTAATAACAATTCCTGGGTTTCGCCCTGCAACTGCATACTGCCTTGTTCGCTTTTTCTTTTTAATTCTTCTATTAGTTTCTGCTGCTGCTCCATCTGAACTTTATATTCTTTTGTTTTAAGGTCAAATATTTCCTGTTCTCTTTTAATAGCGCCTTCTTCAATTTCTTTTCTTTTTTCTAAAAACCTTTTTTCAATTTCCACTTCCATATTCTTTTGCTTTTCTTCCAAAGCATTTTTCTCTCTCAGCAGGTCAAGTTCTTTCTTTTGCAGTTCGTGGAGTTGTTGGGTTTTCATTTTTGCATCTTCTTCCAATGATTGAAGTTTTGCAGCAATTTCTTCTGATGCTTTTTTCAATGTATCTGTAACAAGCGATTTTTTTTGCTTTTCAAATTCCTCTTCTTTCTTTTTCTGCCAGTCAACCATTTTACCACGCAGTTCTTTTTCAACCTCATTCTTAAGGCTTTCATTGAGTTCAAACTGGTGGCCACAATTTGGACAAGTTATTTCTGCTGACATATTTTTTTTTTCAAAGATAATCAAACATTTAATAGATTTAAGTCTTTTAATAGACATCTGATGTCTATTAAAATGGTTATAAAACATTAATAACCAATAAATGTATGTCTATTTTAATTATACAATAATATTATAATGTATTTTAACTTCCGTTTTACTATACCTTTGGGTTATGGCTATAGAAAACATATATATAAAGTTAAAGGATCTCAATAAGCTAATTAAACAAATTGAGAAAGATGAACATGAATTGTTAGAAAAACAAGCAAGTCTCGCAATTTCAAAACGAAACATAAACATGTTCTTAAGTAAACATAGAAATGAAAAAATGAGTTCATTGGTTATACTTCCAAAAGATTTCATTCCTCAATTTCAAGATAACTCGATAATCCATTCAGCATTTAGTTGGAAGAAAATGATAACTGAAACAATCGAACTTTTTAACAAAACGATGTCGGTTAATGAAATATTTCAGTTCGGCAATGTGAGATATCCAATTGAAATGAGTGATAGAAGAAAAAGTATAAAAAATATAAGCGCTGTTTTATGTAGCCTTATTAAGGAGGGGAAGATTTCAAAAGTAAAAATCGATACAGAAAACTGTAAATATGGTATTTCAATAAAACATTTTGATTTGAGAGGTAATCCAAAAATTGAATACACATAAAAAATAGCAACTACTTAAGTTGCTATTTAATAAAGTTTGAGGCAAAGGCCGCTGTGTAAATAGCTCTGCTCATATTGGTATATTGAGTAACTATGATAAGCAGCGGACTTTGAGACTGTAAATTAAACTGTGTCAAAGTTCATAATAAAGATGAACTTTAAAAACACAGTAAATATGAAACAGACAAAAAAAGTATTCGACTTTGATTATGAAGCGGTCAAAAACAAAGCACTTGCCCAGCTTAAATCGGG
>JANNBU010000089.1:0-2088 GCA_031385805.1 Ferruginibacter sp. | reverse complement strand
CTAACCCGGGGCGTGAGCCAACCAGGAATATCCTGCCACCGTTTTGCTGCAACATCTGTACAAATGCAGGGCGTGCGACATTGTAAGCGGTTTCAAAATTCAATTTGTATTGTTTATAAATATCTGCTGTTTTTGTTTCTGCCACCGACCCCATCGCAAAACCTCCTACCGTTGATACAAGCACATCAATCGTTGTATATTTTTCAATGATCGCTTTTACAAATTTTTCTGAATCCACTTCATTCATCAGGTCAACGATCACTTTCTCAAATTTTGGATCGTCAATATCTATTGCAATTGGATCATCAGGAACTGCGGTACCCACAACAGTATATCCTTCTTTTAAAAATTTTCTTATAACTGCCTGGCCCATATTACCGGAGGCTCCGGTTACAATTGCTGTCTTCATATCATTTTTAATTACCAAACTAAGGTAATTCTATTCAGCTTTTGTTGTGTCACTCACTTGTACTTTTTGTTCGCTGAGCAACGAGAGACAATTTGAAATACAACCGAACACTTGCAGGTTTGAAACAATGGGATATATTTGTTTACATTTTAAAAGAACAGCATTATGAGTACTGAAATAAGAACATTATCACCAACAGCATTGTGGAACAATTTTGCCGACCTCAATGCAGTTCCCCGTGCTTCTAAAAAGGAAGAACAGGTAATTCAGTTCATCCTTGATTTTGGTAAGCAGTTAAACCTGCAAACCCATAAAGACGAAGTGGGAAATGTGATCATCAAAAAACCCGCTACAGCAGGAATGGAAAATAAAGTGACTGTTGTATTGCAAAGCCACCTGGATATGGTGCATCAAAAGAACGGGGATACCAATTTTGATTTTGCAACACAAGGAATAAACATGATCGTTGAAGATGATTGGGTAAAAGCAACAGGAACAACATTGGGTGCTGATAACGGGATCGGTGTGGCTTCTATCATGACCATACTGGCATCGGCTGATATACCTCATCCGCCGATCGAAGCACTGTTCACCATTGATGAGGAAACGGGAATGACTGGTGCATTGGGATTGCAGGGCGGTTTATTGGATGCCAGTATCCTGTTGAATTTAGATACAGAAGATGACCATGAACTCACCATCGGTTGTGCAGGCGGCATAGATGTATCTGCATCCGGAAATTATGAAACGGAAAAAACAGCAGCGGATGTAAAAGGTTTTCGCATCAGTATAAAAGGATTAACAGGCGGGCATTCAGGAATGGATATTTACAAAGGACGCGGAAACTCCAATAAATTAATGAACCGTGTTTTGGTAAATGCAGCAGCAGAATTTGGTTTGCAGGTTCATACAATTGATGGCGGCGGATTGCGCAATGCAATACCAAGAGAATCTTTTGCAGATGTGGTTATACCATCAAAAAATGAGGGAGCATTCAAAACATTTATCAATACCCAACAACAGGTTTTACAAAGCGAATACAAAAGTACAGATCCCAATCTTTCACTCTCATTAGAAAGTATAGATGCTGCATCAACCGTATTGACAGAAACATTTCAATATAAATTATTAAGGACCATTCATGCATGCCCGAATGGCATATACAGGATGAGCCCGGATATTGCAGGGCTTGTTCAAACCTCCAACAATGTTGCACGTGTGCTGGTAAAAGATGGGGCTTATTCTATACTTTGTTTAACAAGAAGCGCCGTTGACAGTGAAAAAACAGATCTTGCCAATGCCATCAGGTCAACTTTTGAATTAGCAGGAGCTAGCGTAGCGTTTGGCGGATCTTACCCCGGCTGGACACCCAAACCAGATGCTCCCATTGTAAAACTTATGAGTGACTTGTATAAAGAACGCTACCATGAAAATGCTGATGTAAATGCCTGTCATGCAGGATTGGAATGTGGTATAATCGGGAAGAATTATCCTGGTATGGAAATGATCTCTTTCGGGCCAAATATCCGTGGCGCCCATTCGCCGGATGAAAAAGTACAGGTAAGTTCGGTACAAAAATATTGGGCATTTTTATTGGAAACACTTAAGCGGATACCGGCAAAGAATTGAAGGGTTATTGCGAAGAGTGTCGTCATTGCGAGGAACGAAGCAATCTGTGT
>JANNBU010000200.1:0-18668 GCA_031385805.1 Ferruginibacter sp. | reverse complement strand
CAGGATTATAGGTAAGCGTAGTATTTCCAACAGGATAAGTAAAAGCAACGCCTAGAGAAGTCTTTATTAATTTACCTGTACTATTCGTTACAATAAATTTGCTGCTACCCGGAGTAGTGATCGTAGCTGTTGCAGCCATTGTAAGATCATTTGTTCCTAAGATGATCCTTCCGTTTGTAAATAACAGGTCAGTGCCAATCTTGGCACTGCCGGTAAGTGTGGCATTTGAAACATTATCCATTTCCAGGTTAGGAATGGTAAAATTATTCATGTTTACATTCTGACCAGTTGTGCCTTTCAACAAAATTTTACCGGTTCCCAAAATGTCTACATTGCTGGTAAGGTCTCCCTGAACGGTAACGGTTGCACCCGATTCAATAAAAAACTGGGCTCCGTTTATGTATAATTGGGCCTTGGTATTGGTAGCGAACAATAATAAGCATCCAAAAATCAGTGTTGGGTATAATTTTTTGAGCATATAAGACTTAATTTGAGAGTAATATAAATATATTTTGGTGTTTAAATGTACGGTTTTTTTATCAAATACGTCACAAACGGTTCGTAAATGGTATTACCTGTTTATTAAATGGTTTTTTTTGCTATTTATTGCCTCATAAAGGTAATAAAATACAATTTAAATTACAATAGCCTTTAAGGAGGATTTTTATGGGGGAAAGAGCATTTTATTCACTAAAAATGCCATAAATATACCTTTTCCCTCTAAATCCATTACAAACCTGTTGGTAAAGGGCTGCAATTGGCACTTACTAATAATTTACGGTTATTAATGACCCTGATTACCCCCGCTGTTTTTACCTGGATACTTGCCGCAAAAGCGTCTGCATTGCTGATTTCGCAAATATTTATCGCACTGCCTGTAACGATAACATGTGTCTTTTCAGTTGGTATTTTTCCGGTATTCCAATTGCCTGCAATATGCCAGTTGCTGCTTAAAGTACCTGTCCAGGTTGAAACATCCTGCTTTACAATTGCAATAGCAGAATCCATACAACCATATATACTGGTAACTATTAACTGGTAACTACCAGCAGGAGCTTGTGTAGGTGTTACAATACTCCAGTTAGATAACAGGCCACTTGTATTGAACACAGGCAGAAGGTCCAGTGTTTCATTGGCACAAACAATAAAAACGGTAGTATCGTTACCCAAATTCGGGCGGTCGTGTATGGTAACGGGGCTGATAGATGGTACTCCAGTAACGGCTGTATTACTGCTGATCACACGTACCAGGTATCCTGCACTTTCCGCCATATGTGCAGGCAACTGGCAATTTACCTCGCTGCTTATTTGTGCAGTTACCTGGCCAATATTGATGGGTGATGCGAATGAACCACCGGCATCACTTAACTGAACTGTAAAAATATTATTGGGCAGGTAATTTCCTGTAGCATGAAATGAAATACGGAAATTGGCCCAGGCGCAATTTGTAGTATTTGTAATACTATTAATATTTATGAATGGGGTTGCTGCTGTTGTTGCAATATTGAATGTATACATATTTGTAACACTCCATCCAATAGATGTTCTGCTTCGCAGGAACAAATTATGATCTCCTGTTGAAAGCCCGGTAATATTAACCGGCAACAGGTAATCTGCCAGGTTAGTTGTTGGATTGAGTACAACAGGTATTCCTTCTCCAAAGCCGGGATCAGTATCATAAAAATATTCTGCATCTGTAATATTGGCTGCGGGGGAAAGATCTGCTTTATAGCAGATCAACTGGTTGGTAACGCTCCATTTGCCATTTGCATCCAGGCTTCGGATGTTTAAAACATGAATACCCACAGGCAAAGTATTGATACCGGCATTAAAATTAATATTTTGAAGATCGGGACCGGCAGTTACAGGAATATCTTCACCATAGCCAAATCCGGGATCATAATCAAAATAATATTCCGCTTTTGAAATGCTGGTAGCCGTTCCTGTTGGGTCATTCTTGTAATAAACTAATTGATTGGTTACACTCCATTTTCCATTAGCATCCAGGCTGCGTACGTTTAAAATATGAATCCCAACAGACAGGAAATTGATACTGGCAGTAAAGTTAATATTTTGAAGATCGGGCCCCGCAGTTACAGGAATATCTTGCCCATAACCAAATCCCGGATCATTGTCAAAATAATATTCCGCTTTTGTAATATTGGGTGTAGCTGCCGCAGGATCATTTTTATAATAGACAAGTTGGTTGGTTACACTCCAGTTGCCATTGGCATTGAGGCTGCGGATGTTTAAAACATGAATACCCACAGACAAGGAATTGATGCCCGCGGTAAAGCTTATATTTTGAAGATCAGTTCCGGCAGTTACGGGAATATTTGTGGCAAGGCCAAAGCCCGGATCATTGTCAAAATAGTATTCCGCTTTGGTAATATTAGCCACAGTAACATTTGCAGGAAGCTTGTAAAAAAATAAAGAATTGGTCAGGCTCCAATGACCACTGGCATTTTTACTACGGACAAAAACAGCGTGTATGCCCTGAGGTATAGTAACAAGAGATACGGCAAAACTATTGTCGGCAATATTCACTGCGGCAGTAACGGGTATGTTGATGGCCGACCCAAAACCCGGATCGTTGTCGATATAATACTCTGCCTGTACAATGTTTGGCTGTGCAGTTGCCTGCATACACAAACAGCAACATGCTATTATTACAAATATCTTTTGCATTCAATAATTATATAAATGTGACAAATACCCGGAATGCTATGCACAACGGGGCAGACATTGGTTCCCCAATCAATTATTACTTTTTGTGCTAAAAATTACATTCATGGTATTGCCTGCAGGCACAAAGGGAGCCGCAATTTTATAGATAGCAGGAATGGCAGGCTGTAATGCCAACTTAAAAGGAGTGGTACCGCCATAAGCGCCCATATTGGCACCTGCATAACCCGAGCCAATGGCAGGGCTTGCCGCCTTTAATACAAAAGCTGCATCATTAGTGCCACTGTTGTTTACAAAAACATTGGCCATGGCCACATTGTTCTGGTTAAAGTTTCCGGCAGGCAATACACCAGCCGAACCACTCATATTATACTGTACTACGCAATTGGTAAAACTGCCGGCACCGATAGCTTTGTTAAAAATGTTATTTTGAAGCGTACAATTAGAAACGGTGCTTATTGTTGTCGAAACTGCATTAAAAACGTTATTTTGTATGATACCTGAAGATGATGCCAAACCCTCCAGTTCGCCTTCAAAAATATTGTTGCTCGCAAAATGATTGGTTCCGGCAGAGAGATACAAATAACTTAGACAATAACAATTAATGACGACATCATTATTCGGGATATTACCGGTGTTATAGGTTGTAAAATTAATAACCCCACCAACAAAGCATCTTTCCAGCCGTACATTAGATGCATTTACAATAGCCCCTACCTCAATATATAAACTAAAAACGGAGTTTTCACTTCCCGGGAATACAATAAGTGTGCTTATTCTTCCCTGCGTTAAAGAATATTGTTCACCAGGATGGGCCCCTAAAAAACCTCCGGTACTGATCCATACCAATTGCTTATTGGTATTAAGTGTACCGTAGGAATTAGGCGATGGTTCTAAATGAATGGTATCACCTGCTACTGTTGCGCCATCGTTGGCAGCCTGCGCCGTGGTAAAGTCGCCGTTACCACCACCATTGTTGTTTACACGCCATATTTTAGCAAAAGAAACACTACTACACAGTAAAGCGGCAATACAAAGAATAAAAAGTTTAGAGTTCATCATGTTTGTTATTTTAAAATGTACCTATTAATAAATCATATAAAGCGAATCCTTTTTGTCCTGTAAATTTTTCAATTGGAAGTGTATCCTTTTGCGAATGCACTTGTATGAAAGAGACCGCCGCAGGAGTGAGGATCATCTTTCTGATAAAGGATTTTTTTAAGACCAATAAAAATATGCAGAATACAATTGGCAAACAATGTGATAATAGTAGTAGGGAAATGCAAACTCCTGCTGTTTCATTGCGGGATGGGCCAATTGAAAACAATCCGTAATCATTCTTACCGGCGTAGATAACTAATACATTTTATATTGCAATAGCTTTCCCCCGGCCTCACTGAAGGATAAAACCGGTCAAATTTATCTGATAAATCAATTTTTAAAAATCCTCATTTTTCCCCGAAATTTGCTTCATTATTAAAATAGCGTAAATGCCAATAGACATAAAAGTTCCAACAGTGGGTGAAAGCATCAATGAAGTCACCCTGGTAAAATGGTTAAAAAAAGAAGGAGAATGGGCCGAACGGGATGAAGTGATAGCTGAATTAGAAAGCGAAAAAGCCACTTTTGAGATCAATGCCGAACAGGCCGGCCTGGTAAAACAGGTTGCCAAAGAAGGGGATACCCTGGCTATTGGCGACCTCGTAGGGTCTATTGACACCACAGCCCCGGCACCTGAAAAGAAAGTCGCGGCCGCACCCCCGGCTGAATCCAAAAAAGCTATTGTGGCTGACAAAATTCCTACAGAAACAAGCAAGCCGGCAGCAGATATAAAGGCAACACCTGTAGCGGCAGCTATCATCGCTGATAAAAAAGTGGATAGAAGGAATATCACTGCATCCGGCAGCAACGGAAAAATAATCAAACAGGATGTGCTGGAAGCACTGAATAACCCCGGACGGATACCCGGCGCTGAATTATTCAGCAGGAATGACCGGCCCGAAAAAATGAGTAATCTCCGCAAAACGATCAGCCGCAGGTTGGTAGAAGCTAAGAATACCACGGCTATGCTCACTACTTTTAATGAAGTAGATATGGGCTCCATCATGGAGATCAGGAAAAAATTCAAGGATAAATTTAAAGAACAGCATGGTGTAAATCTTGGTTTCATGAGTTTTTTTACCAAAGCATGCTGTTATGCGTTACAGAAATTTCCAAGTGTGAATGCTTATATTGACGGAGAGAATATCATCTACCACGATTTTTGTGATATATCCATTGCCGTTAGTGCACCGAAAGGACTGGTTGTTCCTGTGATCAGGAATGCAGAAAGTCTTGGCATGGCCGGAATTGAAGCAGCAGTTGTTGATCTGGCAACAAAAGCAAAAAACAACAAGCTTACTATTGAAGAAATGACCGGTGGAACTTTCACCATCACCAACGGTGGTATTTTCGGATCCATGATGAGTACACCGATCATCAATATCCCTCAAAGCGCCATATTGGGCATGCACAATATTGTAGAAAGGCCGATGGCTGTGAACGGGCAGGTTGTTATCAAATCCATGATGTATGTGGCATTGAGCTATGACCACCGGATTATTGACGGAAGGGAATCTGTTGGATTCCTGGTAATGGTAAAAGAACTACTGGAAAATCCTGCTTTACTCTTATTTGGTAAAGACCCTGTAACAACGTTGCTGGAATTATAATTTTTTTGCCGGGAAGGCGGGAAGACGTTTTTAATTACTTAACAAACGTCTTAACGTCTTCCCGGCTGTATTTATACAGCTCTTTACTATGAGTAAATTTCATTCCTATATAACATCCGCTTCAAAGATCATCAACACTTACAGTGGCGGTAAGCCGCTGGCAATTCATATCAAAGCTTTTTTTGCGGCAGATAAAAAATTTGGTTCCAGGGACAGGCGTACCATTGCATCGCTTTGTTATTATTATTACAGGGTGGGCCTGGCTTTTAAAAAAAATACTGTTGAAGAAAAGATACTGGCCGGTTTGTTCCTTTGTGAAAATAAAAGCAATGAACTGCTGCGCCTGTTTCGCCCCGAGCTGGATGAAAAGATCGCATTACCACTCAATGAAAAATTTCCGTTGCTCAAAATAAATTCAACTGATCTCTTTCCTTTCAGTGATGAATTGGGCGGAGACATTGATAAAAATTTTTTCTCACTATCATTCCTGGTGCAACCAAAAATATACCTTCGAATAAGACCGGGCAGAAAAAAAACGGTTCTTGAGAAACTGGAAACAGCCGGATCAGCATTTGAATTGCTCCATGACGACTGTTTAAAACTTGAAAATAATACTGCCGCAGATAAAATATTAAAACTTGATAAAGATGGGGTGGTACAGGATCTTAATTCACAAAAGGTTTTGGATTACCTGGAAAAGGAGCCTGGTTTTTTATCAGCAACACAAAAAACAGCTTCCTGGGATTGTTGCGCTGCAAGCGGTGGTAAATCTATTTTATTGTATGATAAACTAAAGGGAAGTGTTCAACTAACCGTTTCTGATATCCGCGAGAATATTTTATTGAACCTTCGTAAAAGACTGGACCAGGCAGGTATTAACACAAACAGGAGTTTTATAGCCGATCTCTCTGTTGCATCACAATTGCCTGCGGAAGAAAAATTTTCTATCATTATTTGTGATGCACCCTGCACCGGCAGCGGCACCTGGAGCCGTACCCCCGAACAACTGGTTTATTTTGATAAAAAAATGATCGCTGATCATGCAGAGCGACAACAAAAAATTGTTTTAAATACAATTCCTCACTTACATACCGGTGGCCTGTTCTTTTATATTACCTGCTCTGTTTTTAAAAAAGAAAATGAAGAGATGGTTGAATTCATAAATAAAAAATTTCACCTGCAGTTGATGCAAATGGAATATTTAAAAGGTTATGAAAATACCGCTGATACGATGTTCGTTGCTGTATTTCAACTTAGTTAAGGCCTGAATACTTCCTTAGTGATTGCTTTTTTATTGTCAATATATACTGTCACAAAATAAACACCCCTGTTACTAACGATCTTTTTCAAATCAAGCGACCTTAGCTGGGTGCCGATTGCCTGTTGAAAATCTTCAGCATAAATTTTTTGCCCCAATGCATTCCGGATAGCAATATTAATTTTAGCAGCTGCGGCCCTTGTAATTGTAACATCCACATTTCCTGTAGTGATCCACTGAATGATATCGATATTATTTTCAGTAATCACGGTATTGCATACCTGGTTATTATTTACACTCATTGAATCGAGGTAAAAAGTGGTATCAGTGCCAATTACCATTTTAATACGATATTTAATAGCACCCATTTCGGCACTAACAATGTTATCGTCGTAAGAAAGATCATGTTGCCCCCAGGCTCCATTGTTTTGCAATGTTGTGATCGTTGTATAATCCTGTTCTCCCGGGAGTTTTCGTTCAATGACTTCGCTCATGGTATTATCTGTTTTTACAGAAAACCGCAGTTGTGCAGTACAATTGCTGATGCTTGATTGTTTGGTGAACAATTTTTTCTGAAGCATGACAAATGCTTTTTTAGCATCCGGAATTCCATACCCAACCCTGTTATCCGGGTTATTGTATTTAGTGGCCGATAATTCCAATGCATCTATGATACCCATATTGCTGATCTCGGGAAAAGCCTGCCAGAGACAGGTAGTGATTCCCGCCATATTCGGACAAGCGAAAGCCGTCCCGCTGCCATAAGTAGGTTGTCCTGTGGATGTATTGGCAACAACAGCTAATGATCCCACTGCCGCCACACCCGGCTTCACCTGCCCATCGCTACTTGGCCCATAACTGCTGAAACCGGCGACCTGCCCGGTTGTATCAACCGCACCAACACACAATACACTGTCAGCATCAGATGGTGTTATCAGGTAGTGCCAACTGCCATTGCCTTCATTTCCTGCAGCCATAACCAACAACATGCCTTTCTTAGCTGCAAAATCAGCTGCACGGGCACTGATGGAAGTATTGCCATTCATATCGGCATAAGTATAATTAAACTGTGCATTGTCAAATTCATAATAACCCAGTGAAATTGAACAAAGATCTACACCAAGACTATCAGATCTTTCTGCACCTGCAGCCAGGTTTTGTTCTTCAATCGGGTATTCGCTGCTCACATCTTCTGTACGATATAAATAGAAAGAAGTTTTTGGTGCGGTGCCCACAAATGTTCCGGGTATATTCGCCGCAATAGTGCTCAGGCAAGCCATTCCATGGGAATTGTCCTCATTTACGCTGGCATCATTGGTAACAAAATCCCAGGTGCCCAATACCTGATTGTTGTTGCGCATACTGTCAAATGTTGGCAAAGTAAGATAATGATAGAAGCCTGCATCCAATACGGCCATCTGCATCCCTTCTCCCCTGAAACCATGATTGTGTAAAAAATCTCCCTGGTGTATTTTGACCTGCCCGTTTGATTTGCCATAATTGTAATAACCATTTACATTTTCAGGCCTGCCTGTAGATGGAGGGAAACTGGTATTGGTTGATGATGAATCCAATATTTTATTTACCGGTATATCTCCTGGGGCAATTCTTGATCCAACGGGAGATGTACTGATGACAAAAGGAAATGAATTTATTTTGGCAAGCGCTGCTGCATCACTGGTTTTAATGGCTACCTGGTTCAGCCATTTGGAACTGTTGAGTATTGTAACAGTACCGGCTAAACGTACACTGTCGATGTACCTGGGTGTTACGGGAAGATCGCTGCTGTCGATAAGGATATTATACCTGGTTCTGCGATCCAATGCACGCTGGGTAAGGTATTGCGAAGGGTTGCTGATGGAAAAAGGATTGGTCCCTTTGTCCTTAAACCTGATGATATAACGGGTAAACTGCGCCTGGCTGCATAGGCAGATCAATAAAAAGAAACTGAGTAAGGGTAAAGTTTTTTTCATACTGTATTGTTAGAAACATAAATTTAAACTAATTATTTCAAGTCGTTTAATGGTTTAATGGTTTAATGGTTTAATGGTTTAATGGTTTAATGGTTTAATGGTTTAATGGTTTAATGGTTTAATTTTTTAATGGTTTAATTGTTTAATTTTTTTATGGTTTTATGTTTTATTGGTTTAATGGTTTAATGGTTTAATGGTTTAATGGTTTAATGGTTTAATGGTTTAATGGTTTTGCAAGGTACTTCGATTCTAACAAACCTTTAAACCCTTAAACGATATTTAAACCATTAAACGTTTGTATTGTACGCCCACTTCACCAGCGTTGCTCCCCAGGTAAACCCACCGCCAAAAGCAGACAACACAATATTATCTCCTTTTTTCAACCGGCTTTCCCATTCCCATAAACACAAAGGAATAGTGCCCGAAGTTGTATTGCCGTATTTTTCAATATTGATCATCACTTTTTCCAATGGCAAACTCATGCGGTTTGCAGTTGCATCAATGATCCTGAGGTTTGCCTGGTGTGGTACCAGCCAGGCAATATCAGCTGCCTGCAGGTTATTGCGTTCCATCAGTTCATAACTTACATCGGCCATTCCTTTTACTGCGAACTTAAAAACAGCCTGTCCTTCCTGGTACAGATAATGTTCTTTGGCCATCACTGTTTCCATCGTAGAAGGTTTTAGAGAACCGCCTGCTTTCATGTGAAGATGTTTTCTTCCGCTGCCATCACTTTTTAATAAACTATCCATGATGCCATTGCCTTCTTCATTTTTTTCGAGTAAAACGGCGCCGGCACCATCGCCAAATATTACACAGGTTGTACGGTCACTATAATCTATGATACTGCTCATTTTATCAACCCCAACTACCACCACTTTTTTATAGCGGCCGCTTTCAACAAGGGATGTGCCGGTAGTAAGTGCAAATAAAAATCCCGAACAGGCAGCGCCTATATCAAAACTAAAAGCCTTTGTAATGCCTACTTTATCACAAATAATATTTGCGGTAGCCGGGAAAACCATATCAGGTGTAACGGTGGCACAGATGAGGCAATCAATTTCATCCAGGTCAATGCCACGTTTTTTGCAAAGATCCTTTACCGCTTCAACTCCCATATCGCTACTACCCAATCCTTCGCCTTTCTGGATCCTCCTTTCCTTTACCCCGGTACGGCTTACGATCCACTCATCGGTGGTATCTACCATGGTTTCTAATATTTTATTGGTAAGCCGGTATTCTGGAACATAACCTCCAACAGCGGTAATGGCAGCTTGAATTTTTTGCATGGATCAGTATTATTTAAAATATAGTGGTTCTTAAAAGCTGGTAAAATTAATGGAAAAACCTTTTAAGTTATTTTTAGGGTTATGGCTAACAAAATATCCTTATTTTTGGTTATCGTCAGATCAGGAAATTATGTATGCATATTTGCAGGGAAAATTTACGTATAAAAGTCCCGCCCAGGTTTATTTAGAGGTGAATGGAGTAGGGTATGAAGTTCAAATCAGCCTGAACACCTATGCAGCCATACAGCATTTGAATGAAGGAAAGCTTTTTGTGCATCTGCAGGTTAAAGAAGATGCACATACACTTTTTGGCTTTTTTGACAAAGGGGAAAAAGAAATGTTCCTGTTATTAACAAGTGTTTCCGGAATTGGTGCAGCTACCGCCCGAATGATGTTGTCTTACATAAAACCTGATGAGATCAGTTCGGCGATCATGCAGGGCAACGTTCGGTTAATGGAAAGCGTCAAAGGAATAGGAAAGAAGACAGCAGAAAGGCTGGTACTTGAATTGAAGGACAAAATAGGGAAACAGTCATTTTCTGCCGGCAATAATAATATATACGCAGCAGACAATACAATTGAGCAGGATGCGTTAACAGCATTAACTGCACTTGGAATATCCCGGTCACAGGCAGAGCAATCAATTCAAAAAATAGTTCGTGCGGAACCTGGTATCACACATTTAGAAGAATTAATTAAAAAAGTATTAAAAGCCATTTGAGAAAACTCTACCTTAACTGATTTACCGAATGTTGCTTATTAGAAAGTCTATCTTAAAAATATCGCAAAGCTGCTTATTTGTTGTATTGCTTGGTTTGGGTAGTGTAGCTATTGCCCAGGAAAAAAATCCAGGCAAACCTGACCCTAAAAATCCGGCTAATACCGGCGCTCCCAATACAAATAACCCTCCTTCCCAAACTGGTAATAATAATGCTTCACAAGGCGCAAACAATGCCCCTTCAGCAGCAACAAATATTCCTGTCCCGCTGGCACCCTTAGATACTACGATCAGGGGAAATATTGAGCTTCCTTATCCGATAAGAGATGGCAGGGGCGATTATTTATTTGGAGGAGCTTATGGTACCCTCGACCTGAGAGGTTTTCAGGATTCCGTAGTTTATGATCCAATAACAAAACGGTATATAATTTTCGAAAAGATCGGGAACAGGTATTATCGTACCCCTACCACCTATTCATTCAATGAATTCTGGGAGCTAAGGAACAGGCAGGCCGAAAATGAATATTTCAGAAGAAGGGCCAATACAACCAGTATCCTCAACCGGGGTAAATTTACCAGGCCTAAATTATCATTAACTGATAACCTCTTCAACCGTTTATTTGGTAATGGGAAAATTGAGATAAGCCCACAGGGAAACGTAGATGTTACCGCTGGTTACCAGGGGCAAAAAATAGACAATCCAACACTACCGGAAAAAGCCAGGAAAAACGGTGGGCTCGATTTTAATATGAATGCCCAACTGAACGTAAATGCAAATATTGGCGATAAACTAAAATTTCCCATCAATTATAATACCCTTGCCAATTTTGACCTTGATAACCAACTTAAGCTTGATTATACCGGTAAAGATGATGAGATATTAAAACGATTTGAAGCAGGTAATGTAAGCTTTCCATCCAAAGGAACATTGATACCGGGTGCACAACAGCTTTTTGGTTTAAAAACACAATTGCAGTTTGGCAAATTATACATTACAGGTGTACTGGCCAATCAGAAATCACAGCGGCAGAGTGTAAACCTGCAGGGTGGGGCAGCATCACAGCCATTTGAGATCAAGGCAGATGAATATGAAGAGAACCGTCACTTTCTTGCAGCACAATACTTTAAAAATAATTACAATGAACTGCTTAAGAACCTGCCGGCAATTACCAGCCCGGTTCAGATATTAAGAATGGAAGTATGGGTTACCAACCGCAATGGTACAACAACTGAAACTAGGGATGTTGTAGGATTGATGGATCTTGGAGAAACACATCCTTACCTGGATGCTGATACGATCAATGTGCTTACTTCAGCTGAAAATCCTTCAAACGGAACGAATGACCTGTATAATAAAGTAATCAATTATCCAAACCAGACCGATGCCCGTAACCCGGCATTGGTATTTAGTAACCTGGCATTCCTTAGACTTAGCCCTGTGCAGGATTTTGAAAAAACCTTTGCCCGGAAATTAGATTCAACCCAATATACTTATAACAGGGATATCGGTACACTTTCGCTTAGCCAGCCATTGCAGACAGATGAAGTGCTGGCCATTGCATACCAATATTCTTACCGGGGTAAAATATTCCAGGTTGGTGAATTCTCACAGGATGTACCACCGGATAGTTCTTCGGCTACCCAAAAAGTATTGTTCTTAAAACTTTTAAAAGCTACTTCCCAACGAACCAGTTTACCGATCTGGCAACTGATGCTGAAGAATGTGTACACGATCGGTTATGGTACACTGTCTCCGCAGGATTTTAAATTAGATGTACTTTACCAGGAACCGGGCCTGGGTGCAAAAAGGTATGCACCATTCGGTGATATTAACCAGGGATCGCCCATCATATCACTCATTAATTTAGACAGGCTGAACAGCCAGAACGATCCACAGCCCGATGGTGTATTTGATTATGTGGAAGGTTATACCATTAATTCACAATACAGCCGGGTAATGTTTCCGGTGCTGGAGCCTTTTGGAAGGGATCTTGCAAAAGGATTGTATTCAAACCCTGCAGATCCCAATATAAAGGATACCCTGTATTATCCTTTATATGATTCAATCAAAGCAGTAGCACAGCAATTCCCAAATCTCAACAGGTTTGTATTGAAAGGAACTGCAAAAACTTCCGGTTCTGCTGATATCAGCATTGGTTACAATATACCGAAGGGATCCGTTACCGTTAGTGCAGGCGGGCGAACCTTACAGGAAGGCACAGACTATGATATCAACTACGACCTTGGCACCATTAAAATTACCAACCAGGCCATCTTAAATGCAGGCTTACCGGTACAGGTAAATTTTGAGAACAATGCTTCATTCGGATTACAACAAAGAAATTATCTTGGGTTAAGGCTCGATTACCAGGTAAAGAATACATCCAAAGTACAACTAGCCATTGGCGGTACCATTGTAAGACTGGGTGAAAGGCCTTTCTTTACCAAGGTTAATTACAATGAGGACCCCATCCGTAATACGATGTACGGGCTGGATGTGAATTATAGAAAAGACCTGCCACGGCTTACAAAGATCTTAGATAAACTTCCGTTTTATTCTACCACGGCGCCTTCTACACTTAATTTTTATGGCGAAGGGGCTTATTTAAAACCTGGCCATGCGCCACAGATCGGAAGGGGCAATGCAGGTGTAATTTATATTGATGATTTTGAAGGAAGCAAATCGGGTATAGACCTCCGTTTCCCATCAACCAGTTGGGCACTTGCCTCAACCCCAAAGGGTGCTACAGATATCAATGGGGCACCTATTTTCCCTGAAAGCAATTTACCGGCACTAAGCCTTGATTATGGAAAGAGCAGAGCAAAGATCGCCTGGTACCAGATAGAACAAACGCTGCAACAATATAAAGGCACCAATAACCCGTTTGCAAATAATCCGATTGAATTAAGTGATCCAAGGGTCAGACAGATTTATCAGAAAGAAATATTCCCGCAAAGGACCACCGGCTTTGGAGAAAGCCAGTTGGTAACTTTCGACCTGGCCTATTATCCCAAGAACAGGGGGCCTTATAATTATGATACTGATCCGGCAAGAATGAATCCTGACGGTAAATTTAAAGATCCAAAAGCAAGGTTTGGTGGTATAATGCGTAGTATAGACCAAACTGATTTTGAAACAAGTAATATTGAATTCATAGAATTCTGGATGCAGGATCCGTTTATTTCAAACCTCAGCCCAACAGCAGGGGGCAAATTATATTTCAACCTGGGAAATGTTTCCGAAGATATATTAAAGGATGGTCAACGGTTTTATGAGAATGGGTTGCCAACTCCCAATGCCCCATCACCGGTAAATCAAACTATATGGGGAAGAGTACCGAATAACCCTAACCAGGTTACCAACGCCTTTAGTAATACGCCTGACGACAGGGTTTACCAGGATATTGGTTTTGATGGTTTGTCTGATACTGCTGAAGTTACAAAACGCCAGGCCTATCTTACAGAACTGCAAACAAATTTTGGCACAGGATCAAAAGCTTACCAGGATGCAATAAAAGATCCTTCTTCCGATGATTACCTGCATTACAGGGATGCAGGCTTTGGCGGCCCCAATGATGGAATATTGGCCAGGTACAAAAATTTCAATAATACGGAGGGAAATTCACCCATAAACAACGGAAGTGCTTTTTCTACCGCTGCTACTTTATATCCCGATGCAGAAGACCTGAATAAGGACAATACGCTGAGTGAAACGGAAGAATATTTCCAGTACATCGTAGAGATCAAGCCTTCTACAGACCCCAAAATGGTCATCGGCGATAATTTTATCGTAGATAAAAAAGTGGTTACCATCAATCCTGCTACTGGTATTCCCCGTCCCGAAACATGGTACCAGTTTAGGATACCGATATCAGCTTATAACAGGAAGGTGGGCCAAATACCCGATTTTAAATCAATCAGGTTCATGCGTATGTTCATGACCGATTTTGATGACAGCGTGGTTATGCGTTTTGGTGTATTGCAACTAACCAGGAATATCTGGAGAAAATTCCCTTACAGGGTTGATCCTACCGGTACTTATACACAAGCTTCAGGAACCACTTTTAATGTAGGTGCAGTTAATATTGAAGAAAATGACAAACGTACCCCATTGCCTTACCGTACACCCAGGGAAATTCAAAGGGTGCAAACGCTCAGTAACAATGGTGTGAACCTGTTGCAAAACGAACAGTCAATGAGCCTTCAGTTCTGTAACTTAAAACAGGATGATGCCAAAGCGGTTTTCCAGACCTTTGGTAACAGGGATCTGCGACAGTTCAGAAAGCTTTCCATGTACATACATGCAGAACAGTCGGACAAACCGGTAACCAACCTTGTTGACAAAGATCTTACTGCCGTAATAAGAATGGGTACCGATTTTGTAAACAACTATTATGAAATAAGGATCCCGCTTATTCTGACACCACTGAATATTGCACAGACATTGTCTCCCGATACAGACGCTTATAATGATACCTTGTGGAATCCCCACAATTCACTGGATATTGATCTTGATGTATTGACAAAGATCAAACAGGCACGCAATACATCCTCGCAGGCATTGGGCCAGATATTCCGTGATACTGCGGCTAACGGTCATGTGTACTCAGTTATGGGAAATCCAAATCTCGGTGAGATAAGGGGGATGCTGCTCGGTGTGGAAAACAGTAAAGTGCCTTCTGCCTGTGGTGAAATATGGGTAAATGAACTAAGGCTTTCATCATTAGATGAAGATGGCGGGTATGCAGCATTGGGCAGGCTGGATGTAAACCTGGCCGACCTGGGTACGATCTCTGTTTCTGCCAATACACATACAAAAGGTTTTGGAACATTAGAGCAGAGAGTGAATGAACGTTATAGAGATAATTTCTTACAGTTTGATATAGCGGCAAATCTTGAAATGGGAAAACTATTGCCAAAGAAATGGGGTATGTCCATTCCTGTTTATGCCAGTTACTCGCAGTCTGTAAGCAGGCCTGAATTCGATCCGTATGACCAGGATATCAAACTAAAGGATAAACTCAATGGTGCTGCAACCAAGGCACAGCGGGATTCCATTAAAGACGTTGCGGTAGATTTCACTTCCATCAAAACATTGAATTTTACCAATGTAAAAAAGAATAAGACAAATGGTTCGAAGCCGAGGATATATGATATTTCCAATGTGGATATCAGTTACTCCTTTATTCAAACGCTCAGCCATAGCCCGTTGATCGAAAATAATGAGGTTACCCGTCACCGTGGGGCACTTGGTTATAACTATGCACCGCAACCAAAGTATATAGAACCGTTCAAAAAATTATTCAGGAAGACAAAGCATCATTGGTTTGATCTTGTAAAGGATTTTAATTTTAATTATATACCATCGCAGTTGAGTTTCCATGCCGATCTGAGCAGGCAGTTTGGTGCTATCAGGCCAAGGAGTGTGGGTACTTCAAAATATGCGATACCTGAAACATACGATAAGTTCTTTACGTTTCAGCGGGATTATATCCTGCGCTGGAACTTCACCCGTTCTATAAGTTTTGATTATACCGCCACCAATAATTCACGGGTGGATGAACCCGCCGGCCGTCTTGATAACAAGGCAAAGAAAGATTCAATGTGGAACAATTTGTTCAAGGGTGGAAGAAATACCTTGTTCAACCAGGGCGCTAATCTTTCCTATACAGTTCCTACCAATAAATTCCCATTGCTCGACTGGACAACTATTAATTTAAAATACCAGGCCACTTACAAATGGATCGGTGCTTCAAGACTTGCCGTTGATCTTGGTAATTTCTTAGAGAACGGGCAGCAGAAGGAAGGAACGGTACAGGCTGATTTTACCAAGTTGTATCAAAAATCAAAATGGTTGCGTGCACTTGAATTGCCATCGAACAAAGAAGATAAATTAAAATGGAAGAACCGAATTACGATCGTTAAGGATTCGGTTACAACCAAAAGTGGCAAAAAGAAATTGCAGAAGAGAAGGGTTATTGATCAAACGGCAATGCCTTATGTGGGCGGGCTGGCCAAGGTATTCGGCAAACTTATTACCAGTGTGAAGCAGGTTAATTTCTCCATCTCCGAAACCGGGAATACCCGTTTGCCGGGCTATACAGACAGTACACAGTTCCTGGGCCAGAATTTCAAGAGTACGGCCCCGGGATTTGATTTTATCATGGGTAAACAACCCGATACGAACTGGTTAAACCGGAAAGCAGCGCTAGGGTTGATAACAAGGGATACCAATTTCAACTCTTTGTTTCAGCAGAACTTTGACCAGCGGATAACTTTGTCTGCACAATTGGAACCGTTCAGGGACCTCACGATCACGGTTAACCTGAGTAAAACATTCAGTAAGAATTACAGTGAAACATTCAGGTATATTGATACCAGTTTTGCAGGAAACAATCCAAAACAATTCATGCACCTGAACCCTTATGCAGGCGGTGGATTTGATGTAACTTATATTGCCTTTAAAACATTGTTTGGAAAATTCGATCCCAACAGGGTTTCCGAAACATTTAAAACTTTTGAGAACAACAGGCTCATCCTTTCCAAACGCCTTGGTGCGAAGAACCCGTATAGCCAGGTACAGGGTGCTGATGGGTATTATTATGGTTATGGAAAATATGCTGTTGATGTGTTGATACCATCATTCATTGCAGCTTACACCGGGCAGGATCCCAATAAAGTAGCCCTCATAAAACAGAATAACCCCAATACAAAATCAAATCCGTTCAGGGGAATATTGCCCAAACCAAACTGGAAAATTGATTACAATGGCCTCTCTAAAATAAAAGGCCTTGATAAGATATTTACCAGTTTCACTTTAACGCATGGGTACAATGGCAACTTAAGTATGAATGGATTTACTTCAGCCTTGTTGTACCAGGATGTTTCGAAATTTGGCTATCCATCTTTCTATGATACGGTTTCAAAGAATTTTATTCCGTATTTCTTAGTGCCGAATGTTTCTATACAGGAGCAGTTCTCACCATTGATCGGATTTGATATGATGTTTGTAAACCAGTTGCAGGCCAAATTTGAATATACCAAAACAAGGCAGTTGAGTTTAAGCCTGTATGATTACCAGCTAAGTGAAGTAAGGAGTACAGAGTTCATCATTGGTGCCGGTTACCGTAAACGTGGGTTGCCCATGCCATTCGGTTTAAAATGGCCAAAATGGTTAAGTTCAAAAAATGCCAGTTCCAAAAAATTAGAGAACGAAATTAATTTCCGTATTGATTTTAAGATCAGGGACAATGTAACTGCCAACAGCCGACTTGACCAGGATAATAATTTTGCAACAGGCGGTAGTAAAGAAGTAACCATCAGCCCGACCATAGATTATTTCCTTAACAACAGGATCAATATTAAATTGTATTATGATCGCCGTAAAGTGACGCCTTATATTTCTTCGAGTGCACCGACAACGAATACAAGGGCGGGGGTGCAGATAAGGATATCATTGTCGCAGTAAACGAATGCAAGTAGGGGAGCAGAACGTAACGAGAAACGAGAAACAAGAAACGGAAGAATGGATACCAGATACCGGATCGTGTCTCTTAAATAAAATTGGGTCCCTGCATTTGCGGGGATTTTTTTATGAATATCGAACAAGATGAATATCGAACAAGTTCAGGAAATGACAGATATAAATGATTATTCAAAAAAATATCATCATCGACACAATACATATGCTGATAGTGAGCCCGTGACAGATGCTGAATTAAGGAATTTTTGCGAAAGAACTCTCAAATAAATTCAACTCATATAAAAATTCATGTTATAGTTGAAGCTCCAACTAAAGCACGAACGCACAACAAAGGCATTGCCGCAAGCTGGGCGGACACTCATATTCTCAGCATTATCTAAACTTTTACTTTAGTTATAGGCCAGACGGATTTTTAATTAGTCGTCCCTTAAAAAGTTAATTCAGCTTAATCAGGGCCGGGCAAAGTTGGGCGTTGGGCTTAAGGAGATAAAAAATGGCCTGAAAAAAACGAAACAAAAATAAAAGTGGATTTAGTTTCCACTTATTCATCA
>JANNBU010000153.1:0-8780 GCA_031385805.1 Ferruginibacter sp. | reverse complement strand
TCAGGGCTTTATTTTTTGAAGGGATTTTAAAGGGGAAAAAGATCTTTATATTATCTAAACAGGTACATTCCCGGTTTGAAAAATTATTGTGAAACCATATCCAATTTCGGAAAGTAATTAATTGCCCATGGTAAATTTTCTACCCTTGTTAATCTTTTCAATACCAGCTGTAGTAATGCAAACAACCAATGTATCTTCCTGACTTGTTATAACCAATTCTTCGGCTTCTAATAATTTCAGGTGTTGCTGAATAATGCCCCAGTCCTGGAACTGGCGTAAAATAATTTCCCTTGGACGGCATTTATATGTATCCGGTTGCGGGTCTTCTTTGGCAATATTGTAAATCGTTTGTAAGGTCTTATAATGGGCTTCCATTCGGTAAATATATTTTAAAAGGCTGATATGAATAAAAAATTTATTAACACTTTTTTTTAGCTCATTTCAGCAGCCCATGGAAAGTGCTCACAGCAGGGATAGCATACATTTAATCACTTATATAAAATTTACTTTACCCTTTATTTTTTGTTAAATAGAAAAGTTACCAACAGGTAGTATGTGGCATTTTATGAGGAATTCTTTCTACAATTAGGGGTAGGGAAGTCATATACCTGCCCCAATTACAGCCATATACAACTGAAAAGATAGCGGCACAAATGTTGTTTTACAGTTAAAAACAAAATATATACAGAATGAGAAAGACAAATTTAATGATTACTGCTGCCATTGTGATGACAGGATTTACAGCTTGTAATAATTCAGGAACTGAAATGGCTAAACAAGATGCAGCCAGTTTAACGCAATATGTGGATTCAGTAGAAAGCCTTCCGCCTGTTTATACAGTGGAGAACTGGACAACCATTGATAATGGTTACCAGGAAAGAGCATTGAAAGCAGAAAAAACAATTGCTACACTTGAAGCTGAAGATAAAGCCAAAGCAGACGCAAGTAAAGCTAAATATGCAACACTAAAAGCCAATTACGAAGCCAGGCTTAAAGAGAAAGAAGCAGAAACCAAACTTGCATTGGTGTCTCCCGATTACAGGCAGATACTTAGAAACAGGTTGTTTGGTGAAGGCAAGATTGGCGCTGATATGAAATTCGGATTTGCAACTGCCGAGAATATACATGATGTTTATAAGAACTTTGTAAATGCAGTTGAAGATAACAGGAATGAATATACAAGAGAAGATTGGGATGAGATCAAAGTATTGTATGAAGCACTTGATACCAGGAAAAATGCAGTTGAAAAAGATCTTACTACTGCGGATAATTTAAAAATAGCCAGGTTGAAAGTAAGATTTGCCGCTGTAAAAGCAACACATAGGGCTGGCACAAAAGGTCCTGAGAATGAAAAGGCAAAGCAATAAGGGTTTAGAATTTGAATTATAGTTTTAGAAAAGAACGTTCCGGTTAACCGGAACGTTCTTTTTTTATTGGGTTAAGTTTAAAATTCTATTCTAAAATGATGGGCAATGATCTTCATTTTTTTATTCAAATAAAAACGATGAGCATCAAAACGCTGATGGTTGGAGTTTAAATGAATAGCCTTAATGGAACGCTCTTTTGCGATGCCTGCCAGGTGATCAAATAAATGTCCTGCATAACCTTTATTCCTTCCCCCGGCAATGGTCACAAAATCATCAAAATCGATGACAGGGCCATCGTAAAGCGTGGTTGTAAAACGAAAACCTGCGGTACAAACCGTTCTGCCATCATCTTCTAAATATAACAGGTGGTAATGTTCTTTTTTCATTTGCTCCATAGCTGTAAGAAAACTTTCAATGCTGTGATGCGGCCTTAATTCTTTCATTACTTCAAAACACTTTATAAGATCTTCTTTTGTTGTAGCTTCCAGTATTTTCATTTTTTTTCATTGAGAGGATAAAAATAATCAATAGGCGGCAGAATGTTCGCTTTTGCCTGCACAGGGATCATATATTACCATAAGGTTTGCCGGATCTTTTTTAGATTTGCTGAAACATTTATTTTATGATGTGGTCAATAGCTTCGGAACTGGAAGCAATTATCAATCATCAGTTACCTTTATTGCGGGCTATTCCTGGAACTGAAATGGCTTTAAAGCAATCTCCTGCCAAATGGAGTAAGAAGGAAATAGTGGGGCATATTATCGACTCTGCCCAATGTAATCTCCGTCGTTTCATTGTGGCACAATATGAAAATGAACCTAAAATTGTTTACGACCAGAATAAATGGGTAACTATTGCCGGTTATCAAAATTATGCCCTGGATGAATTGATCAACCTTTGGTATTCGTTGAATAAACATATCTGTAATATTTTTAAAGACATGCCCGAAGAAATGAGTATGCGTACATGTGAGACAGGGGAGTTGCATACGATCGAATGGCTTGCATCAGACTATATTAAACATCTCAGGCATCATATGCATTTTGTATTAGAGTTGGAGCCTGTTGCTTATCCATGATGAAAAACTAAACCACGATTTATCTTGTACTACAAAATACATTTAATCAAAAAATAATAACAATGACATACGAGCCTTTTGCAAAACGATATGATAACATGAACTATAACCGTTGTGGTAAGAGTGGGCTGTTATTGCCCGCAATTTCACTTGGATTGTGGCAGAATTTTGGTTCTGTAGATGATTTTAAAAAAGCTAAGCAAATTATTTGCAGGGCATTCGACAGGGGCATCACTCATTTCGATCTTGCCAATAACTACGGGCCCGAACCGGGCTCTGCTGAAGAGAATTTCGGAAAAATATTAAAGAAGAATTTTACAGGTAACCTTCGGGATGAACTTTTAATTTCCACCAAGGCAGGATATACCATGTGGCCCGGGCCATATGGCGAATGGGGATCAAGAAAATATTTATTGTCAAGTTTGGATCAGAGCCTTAAAAGAATGCAATTAGATTATGTTGACATTTTTTACTCACACCGTCCCGATCCGAATACGCCAATTGAAGAAACAATGACGGCGCTTGATACGGCTGTAAAAAGCGGCAGGGCACTGTATGCCGGTATTTCAAGTTATAACCCCGAACAAACAAGGGCAGCAGTTAAGATATTAAAAGAACTTGGTACGCCTTGCCTTATCCACCAGCCAAAATATTCTATGTTTGAAAGGTGGGTGGAAAACGCCTGCCTACCGGACAGGCAGGGTTTGCTGGATGCATTGGAAGAGAACGGCGTGGGTTGTATTGCTTTTTCACCCCTGGCACAAGGCATGCTTACTGATAGATACCTGAAAGGCATACCCGAAAATTCACGGGCATCCAAACCAGGAGCTTCACTAAAACTTACTGACATTTCTGATGTGAGATTGAAACAGATCAGATCGTTGAATGAAATAGCTAAGCAACGAAAACAATCTCTGGCGCAAATGGCAATCACCTGGTTAATGAAAGATAAACGAATTACTTCCGTATTGATCGGTGCCAGTTCGGTAAAGCAATTGGATGATAATATTGACAGCCTGAAAAATATTTCTTTTACTACAGATGAACTGAAACTAATTGAGCAGGTGTTGAAAAGTCAATAAGTTACTTAGCTTCCTTTCGTGCCTCACAACAACTGTTCGGAAGGCTTTCTCCTAACCCCGGCCTTAAGGCCGGGGTTAAAAATACTTATGATGTTTCACGAACCGTCTAATGTATCATCCCCTTTATCAATTTCCCCAACAACATCAATCCTTCATCCACTTCATTGCTCCAGGGTTTTCCAAAACTGATGCGGATACAATTTGAATAATTATTTCCGGCCGAAAATATTTTACCGGGCACAATGGAAACATGATGTTTCATTGCTTCTGTACGAAGTTTAAATGCATTTACTTTTTTATTCAGTTCAAGCCATAATATAAATCCTCCATGCGGGCGGGAAACTTTTGTATCTGCCGGAAAATATTTAATGATAGCCTGCACATAGCGAAGGCTTTGTGTATGCAGTGCTTTGCGTAAATTCTTTAAATGGTATTCATAGCGGCCATGTTTTAAAAAATGGGCCATGGCTGCCTGTGTAAGGGTAGGGCAGCTGATATTCTGTATGCGTTTCATTTGTTTTACGGGTTCGAAGAATTTTCCCGGTATCGTCCACCCGATACGATAACCCGGGGTAAGTGATTTTGAAAGCGAGGAACAATACATTACGAGGCCCTTTGTATCATAGTATTTACAGGTTCTTGGCCGGTTCTTTCCAAAATATAATTCACCATAGATATCATCTTCAATTAACGGGATATTGTGCTTTGTGATGATCTCAACAAGTTTCTTCTTATTTTCATCTGGCATGCAACTGCCCAGCGGATTATTATAACTTGGTACAAATACGCAGGCTTTTATTTTAAATTTTTTGATCGCCTTTTCCAGGTATGCAAGATCGATCCCATTCACAGGGTCTGTAGATATCTCCACAACTTTTAATCCCAGGCTTTCAATGGCCTGGTTGATACCGAAATAAGTCGGGCTTTCTACGGCAACGGTATCGCCGTAGTTTGTTACAGCTTTTAAACACATCATGATCGCTTCAAGGCAACCGGATGTTACGATCACATCATCAGCCTGTATCTTGCCACCCCAGCTGAATGCAAGTTTTGTGATCTGCTGCCGTAGTTCGGTATTTCCCTGGGTGCGTTCATAATTCACACAATGGTCTTTTGTGTTACGCAAAGCATATACAACAGATTTATTCAGTTTGGCTGCAGGTAACAATGATGCATCCGGAACAGCCAGTGCAAAATTAAGTACATCGCCTGCAGCAATATCTGTGTAGATATTATTGATCATTTCCTTCACACTAACGTCATGGGATAATGCCTCTGGTTGTATGCTGTTTGGCAGGTCAGGAAAACGCCTGTGATTGAAGCGGACATAATAACCCGATTTCGGCCTGGATTCGATCAGGCCCCTTCCTTCCAAATGATAATAGGCCTGGAAAGCAGTGCCCATGCTAATCCCATAGTCTTCACTCAACATGCGCACCGAAGGAAGTTTATCACCAATACGCAAAACTTCTTCTGCAATCATTTTTTCCAATCCCTCAGCAACCTGCAGGTAAAGATGATCATCACCATTGAAATTTGATTTTGTTCGCATAATTTTTTTTTAAATATTGCCACTGATTTAATATTTAGCCTTTAAAATAATCAGTGAATCAGTGGCAATTATTATTAAGTCAGCATTTATTCCTGCTTCAACTTCATTGGCGTCGCACTCTTGTGCATTTTGTCCTATATTCAACAGTGAAATTACATAACGCCTTCCCGTCCCTGCCTGCCGCCAGGCAGGTTTCCGGCAAAATACAAAAATCTGATCTACCCAAAATTAATAAATCTGAATCTGTTTTTTACAAAAAAAATGTACAAATTTTGTCTTGTCAAATTAAAATCATGAACCCGATCAGCATTGTTGACTATAATCCGGCACATCAACCCTATTTTGAGAAATTCAACAGGCAGTGGATTGAAGAACTCTTTGTGATGGAACCGGTGGATGAATTCGTAGTAACGAATCCCGGCATTGCCATATTAGATGGAGGCGGTGCAATTCTGATGGCTTTATATGAAGGAACCGTTGCAGGAACCGTCGCCCTGCGGAAAGTAGATGAAACAACCTATGAATTCACCAAGATGGCAGTTGACCTGGATTTCAGGCGAAAGGGAATTGCGGAAGCTTTAAGTTATGCAAGTTTTGAAAAAGCAAAAATATTGGGTGCAACAAAAGTGATCCTGTATTCAAATACAAAAAATGCAGCTGCTATAAAATTGTACGAAAAGCTTGGATTCACTCATGTAGAAGTAGAAGCAGGTATTTATGAAAGGGCGAATGTAAAAATGATAATTGGAATTGAAGAAGCAGTAACAGCTGCCAAAAATTATTTCAATAGTAATACTTTATTGGCTCATAGTTAATTCGGAAAATTATATATTAATCTGAATCGCTACAGGGCTAAAGCCCCTCTCCTTTAGGAGAGGGGTTGGGGTGAGGCAAAAAATAATTAAAAACAAAACATATGGAACTTTTAGCAGAAATTCCCGTACGCAAAACAACTCACTCAAGGATCCTGGAAGTGGATTTTAACAAGCTTGAATTCGGTAAATATGTTTCAGATCACATGTTGTTATGTGATTATGCAAATACTGAATGGCAAACTGCCCATATCACTCCTTATGCAAATCTTTCGTTGAGCCCGTCAACACTGGCTTTGCACTATGGTCAGACTGTTTTTGAAGGAATGAAAGCATTCCGCATGGCAGATGGCCGCATCAATATTTTCAGGATAGACCGGCACTATGATCGTTTTGTAAGATCATTGGAACGTATGTGCATGGCAGTTATACCCAAAGATATTTTTACAGAAGGAATGTTAAGACTGATAGACCTGGATAAAGCATGGGTTCCTTCAAAAGCCGGACATGCATTATACATCCGCCCGTTCATGATTGCAACCGAAGCAAGGTTTGGTGTAAAGATATCAGACGAATACCGCTTCATCATTTTTACCGGCCCCGTTCCATCTCTGTATGCAGAGCCCATTAAAGTAAAAGTAGAAACTGAATATATAAGAGCTGCAAAAGGCGGAACAGGTTTTGCTAAATGCGGTGGCAATTATGGTGCTGCTTATTATCCAACCCGGCAGGCAAGGATGGAAGGATATGAGCAGGTATTGTGGACCGATGGAAAGGATCATGAATATATTGAAGAATCGGGGATGATGAATGTGATGTTTGTCATAAACGGAGTATTGGTTACAGCACCGTTATCTGATTCTATTCTGGATGGTGTTACAAGAGATTCATTACTCACACTTGCCAATAATATGGGAATTAAAACAGCCGAAAGACCGATCTCGGTTAATGAACTTGAAAAAGCATTTGCAGACGGAACCATCACAGAAGCATTTGGTGCAGGAACTGCTGCGGTAATTGCTCCCATTCAAACGATCAATATCAAAGGCGTTGACCACAATCTTCCAAAGTATAAAGGGGAAGAGATCATGTATAAATTAAAAGACCGGCTCGATATGATCCGCACCGGTATGAGCGAAGATATACATGGCTGGAATTTTATTGTATAAGTTGGTGATATAAAGTATAAACATGAAAACAAAGATCGAAGCATGGCTTCGATCTTTGTTACTTTATATTTATAAATAGTGTCACTATTTACAAACAATGCCACATCCTGTATCTTGTATCCGGCATCCCGTATCAGGTATCTTCTTATTTCAATATAAAAGCGTAAAATTGCAGCATAATTTACAAAACGAATATGGACATAGCATTCAATAAAAACGAAGACGCCATGAAAATGGCATGGAGCCGTGTAAAGCGAGAACTGGAGGTTATTTATGAAGGTGGTGGAAAGAAAGCCAATCAAAAGCAAAAGGAAAAGAACAAGATGACTGCCAGGCAGCGTATAAAATACCTCTGTGATGCCGACAAACCATTTATTGAGATCGGGGCATTTGCCGGGTATGAAATGTATGAGGAATATGGTGGTTGTCCGGCAGGCGGAACCGTTAGTGGAATGGGATATGTAAGTGGCAGGCAATGTATCATTCTTGCCAATGATCAAACCGTTAAGGCCGGTGCCTGGTTTCCAATAACCGGAAAAAAGAATTTACGTATGCAGGAGATTGCGATGGAAAACAAGCTGCCTGTAATTTATATAGTGGATAGTGCCGGGGTTTTCCTGCCTATGCAGGACCAGATATTCCCAGACAAAGAACATTTTGGCCGCATTTTCAGGAACAATGCCAGGATGAGCGCCATGGGCATTACACAGATCGCTGCAGTAACAGGTGCCTGTGTTGCCGGTGGCGCATACCTGCCCATTATGAGTGATGAAACTTTGATGGTAGAAGGACAAGGCTCTATTTATTTAGCCGGGCCATATCTTGTAAAAGCTGCTATTGGGGAAGATATAGATAATGAAACATTGGGCGGTGCTGCAACGCATACAGAAATATCCGGTATTGCCGATTATAAATTCAAGACAGAAGAAGAATGCCTTGACCAGGTTAAAAAAATAATGGGTAAACTTGGGCCTGTTGTCAAAGCAGGGTTTAATCGTATAGAAGCAAAACTTCCTGCGAGAAATAAGGGAGAAATCTATGGTATCATGAGTGAAGGCAATACAAAGCCTTATGATATGGAAGCCCTGATCGAATGTATAGCAGATGCAGACAGTTTTGATGAGTTTAAAAAAGATTATGGAAAAACGATCATTTGTGGTTATGCAAGGGTTGATGGCTGGGCTGTTGGTATTGTTGCCAACCAGCGCCTGATCGTAAAAAGCAAGAAAGGTCAAATGCAATTAGGAGGCGTAATTTACAATGACAGTGCTGATAAAGCTGCCCGTTTCATTATGAACTGTAACCAGAAAAAAATTCCGCTTGTCTTCTTACAGGATGTAACAGGTTTTATGGTGGGAAGCAGGAGCGAACATTCGGGGATCATTAAAGATGGGGCAAAATTAGTGAATGCAGTTGCAAATTCCGTAGTTCCCAAAATAACAATTATTGTAGGGAACTCTTATGGCGCCGGTAATTATGCCATGTGTGGCAAGGCTTACGATCCCAGGTTTATTTATGCATGGCCTACAGCAAAGATAGCAGTGATGGGCGGCGAACAGGCTGCAAAAACCATGTTGCAGATACAGGTTGCTTCCCTGAAAGCAAAAGGAGAAGTAGTTACTGAAGAAGAAGAAAAAGCAATTCTTGATAAGATCACAAAGGATTATACCCGTCAAACCATCCCTTATTATGCTGCTGCACGTTTATGGATAGACGAGAT
>JANNBU010000118.1:0-4216 GCA_031385805.1 Ferruginibacter sp. | reverse complement strand
GAATCGGGTGCAACCGTTACAGTTCAGGGAGACCTTACCAGCAATGTTGACATTTTGGGAACCGGTAAAATTTTGCTGAAAGGCACAACCGCTCAAAATGTAAACATGAATAATTTTACCATCCCTAATTTGGAAATGGATAATGTTTCAAATGCTACACTTACCGGCAGTGCCAAGATCGGGACTGACCTGTCATTTACAAACGGAAGAATAATATTAGGATCGAATGACCTGACCATGGCCGCAGCAGCTACGATCACTACTCCGGGTAGCAGTAAATTTGTTGTAACCAACAGTACAGGTAAATTAATAAAGACCTCTTTGGGTACTGCTTTTACTTATCCTGTTGGAAATACTACCCTTACCTATAATCCTGTAATACTTACAAATACCGGCGTAGCAGACAATATTGCTGTACGCTGCCTTGCCAATGCAAATACCAACGGATTAACCGGAAGCGGTTTTACCAAAGAAGTTGTTGATGCAAGCTGGGACATCAGTGAAACATTAGCCGGAGGCAGTATTTTAGCCATGACAGCTTCCTGGAACGGAACAGATGAATTGGCAGGTTTCAACAGGAATAAAGCAGGTATCTCTTATTATATAACTACTCCTGCAGCAAATGTTGGCTGGGATCTGTTGAATAGTCAAACTTCTATTGCTTCAGGAGCTAACCCTTACAGTTATACCAGGAGCAATATAACAACATTAGGTGCTTTTGCAGTTGGCACAAGACCCGTACTTTCTCCATTATTGGTTTCACCAAAGATATTTTTGCAGGCAAATTATGTAGCAGGCTTCATGAATGATAATCTAAGAACACTGAACCTTATCCTGCCAACAGAACCATATACAGGCGCAACAGGTTTTACCCAATCTGGTAGCGGTGGTGGAGAAACATCTACTACAGCCATTGTGGGTTCAACTGCCCCTGCGGGCAATGATGCTATAGCTGACTGGGTTTTTGTTCAGCTACACGATGGAACAACAGGAACGGTTCTTAGTTCCCGATCAGCTTTATTGCAAAGAGATGGTGATGTTGTTGAAACAGATGGAGTTTCACCACTAAATATGGCTGGTAATATCGGAGGAAACTATTACATTTCTATCCGCCATAGAAATCACCTGGGTGTAAGATCTTTAAACAATATGCTGCTGGCTAAAACAACTACAACCAGCTATAATTTTACTACAGCACAAACACAGGCATTCCCTGGTGCAGTTGCTAATAATCCAATGGCTACGGTTGCAGCAGGAGTATATGGAATGTGGGCAGGTAATGCAAATGATGATCTCACAGTAAAGATGACAGGATTAACCTTCAATAACAATGATTATCTTAAATTGATAAATGTACTTGGATCAAGTACTAATACAATACCCAATACATATTCCAAACAGGACCTGAATCACGACGGTACAGTTAAGATGACCGGATTGAGTGCTTCTAATAATGATTATCTAAAACTGCTTAATATTTTAGGTTCAAGTATTTCTGTAATTACTCAACCCGCATTTTAAAATCTATACGAATGAAAAAATTATTTATACTTCTTTCAATAAGCTTGTTTAGTATTGCCGCTGGCTATGCCCAATATTTCCAGGGTACATTTACCAACTCGGGCAATACGTTGATATTTAAAATGAAGCCTTCAGCTAATATCACTACAGCTATTTCATACATAGAATTTTCTTTTCGTTATCTCACATCCGGAGCTGCAACATTTTCTATAGGAAGCCTTGTAAATGGCACAGCGTTTCCTGGTATCAATATGCAAAGGAGAACTGATTATGTATCCGGTGCATATACTTATGTGAGATATGTACACAACACTTCCACCATCCCGTCTTTTACATACGTAACTGTACCGGCAACCGAATATGAAATTTGCCGTTTTAATTTGATCGGCCCCACCGCAGTAGAAGATTTTGAAATGTCAAGTGATCTTGTTGATCCCAGTAACGAAACTGTTTTTGGAGTAGTGGATGGTACTGGTAATTTTATTGATCCGGGTGCTAATCCTCAGTTATATGGACCAGGGTTTTATATTTTGGGCAATTTGCAACTTGTGCCATTGGCCAATGTACCTATTCCTGTAAAATTCACCGGTTTCACAGCAACAAAGAAAGACAACAACGGATTGCTTAACTGGCAGGTAGAAAATGAAAGTGCTGTAACCGATATATACCAGGTAGAAAGAAGCCTCAACGGAAGGGATTTTGCTTCGATCAGCAGCATGCCAGGAAAAAATAATGGCGCAAGTTTAAATGTTTATGAATACACAGATAATAATTTAAAATCCTTACGTACAGATATTATTTATTACAGGATCAAACAAATAGATAAAGACGGCAAATATGCATATACTGAAATAAGATCTATACGGCTTGACGGAAAATCTTTCTCAGCCAATGTATTTCCAAATCCTGTTGTTAATATTGGTAGTGTAAATATTGACCTGGTTGACGATGCAAAAATAAATATTTTCCTTACTGATGCAGCCGGAAAAGAAGTACAGAAAGTTTTAATAGACGGCAAGAAAGGATTGAATGTTTATAAATTAAACATGAGTACACTTGCAGCAGGTACTTACCAATTGAAAGTAGTTGCAGGCAATGAAAATAAAGTACTATCGGTAGTTAAGAGTAAATAATCAAAAAATATAAATACTCAAAAAGCCCTGCCATACACTGGCGGGGCTTTTTAGTAATAAAAAAAGTGAGCGGATAGCCACTCACTTAATATAAATTTCATAAACTATTTATGCTCCCAGGTAACCTCTTAACAATTTACAACGGGAAGTAGTTCTTAGTTTGGTAATGGCCTTATCTTTTATTTGCCTTACCCTTTCCCTGGTAAGGCTAAATCTTTCACCAATGTCCTCCAGGCTCAATGGATGGTCTATCCCGATCCCAAAGAAGAAACGGATCACTTCCTTCTGCCTATCGGTAAGCGTACTCAGCGAACGTTCTATTTCTGTCTGAAGCGATACTATTACTGCCAGGTTATTATCTGTACTAATTGCATTGTGATTGATCAGCACATCAATTAAAGTACCTTCTTCTCCATCAAAAAGCGGCTGATCCATACTAATATGCCTTGCGGCTACCCCAAGAGTTGCGGCTACTTCTTCGGCATCAATATCAAGCAAAAATGCAAGTTCTTCAGGTGTTGGTTCCCTTTCATACTCCTGTTCCAGTTGTGAATAAGCTTTGCTGATACGATTGGTTAAACCAACTTTATTTAAAGGTAAACGAACGATCCTGGATTGCTCTGCAAGTGCCTGCAATATGCTTTGCCTGATCCACCAAACTGCATAAGAAATAAATTTAAAACCCCTTGTTTCATCAAATCGCTGGGCAGCTTTGATAAGGCCAAGGTTTCCTTCATTGATCAGGTCTGGCAAAGTAAGACCCTGGTTTTGGTACTGCTTTGCAACAGAAACCACAAAACGAAGGTTGGCTTTTGTTAGTTTTTCCAGGGCGGCCTGGTCACCTTTTTTAATGAGTATAGCTAATTTCACCTCTTCTTCGGGGCTGATCAGTTCAACTTTTCCAATTTCCTGTAAGTATTTTTCTAAACTCTGGCTCTCACGATTGGTAATGGATTTCGTTATTTTCAGCTGGCGCATACTCATAATCGGTTGGTTTTTTTGGTTATAAGAGAATTAAAAGACTGGTTTTTTATGTGTTTACGAAATGTTAATTTATCTAACGTAATTTAACCTATTTTAATATGTGACCAAAAAAATATTTATGGTACCATGGCTGATATAGCCTTGATTTACAGTTTTCTCCCGGGAAAATATATTGCTGCAAATCCAAAATAATGAAACAAAAATTTTGTCAGGTTAATTATTTTTCTATTATTGCATTGTACAAGGACAATTAAAAGTTAAGAATGAGTAAGAAAGTGTTATACACGTTGGAATACCCGGTCAGATGCTCACCTGGTATTTTGTTTGAATTTTTGAGCACACCTGCGGGATTGCAGGAATGGTTTGCAGACCTGGTAGATGAACGTGACGGCGTATTTAGTTTTTCATGGAACGGATCTGCAGAATATGCAGATTTACTCGGCAAAGAAGAAGACAGGTTTATTCGTTTTCACTGGACCCATTCACAAAAAGATGAGTTTTTTGAATTCAGAATAGACAAATCTGAAGTTACCAATCAAACGATACTTGTTGTAACTGATTTTGCAGAAAAAAAAGAG
>JANNBU010000069.1:0-3475 GCA_031385805.1 Ferruginibacter sp. | reverse complement strand
TAAACCCATTTTTAATCAGAGAAGGAGTTTCATATTTTAGTATCCCGGATATTGCTGCAATGAAATTACATACTGTTTGCGGTAGAGGAAAAAAAAAGGATTTTGTTGATATATATGCCCTGTTGCAGTCATATAGCTGGGAAAAATTACTTGAATGGTTTGTAAAAAAATATAGTGAAACACAATTGTTTTTTTTGCAAAGAAGCATCTTGTATTTTGAAGATGCTGAAAGTGATCCCGATATTAAAATCTACCCCCCGTTTATAGCAAGCTGGGAAGAAATAAAGCAATATATTACGACTACTTGTTCCTGAATTTATAGCTCAAAAATGTGTCTCCTCTTTGGTTTATAAGCATAAAATACCGGATGTAGAATACAAGTTATATAACTACCGGTTAATATCTTGTATCCCACATCCGGTATCCGGCAACTGAGGTTTGAACTTTGGCAAAGTTTTGAAACTTTGCCAAAGTTATTTTAAGGACGCATCGCCGAAACCCCGTTAAAACTATTCCCATCAAAAACCGGAAAATCATTTCCATCCACAAACCCATCGCCATTCATATCTGTTGAAACATAAACACTATTCACTCCATTAAAACTATCAATATCATAAGCCGGGAAATCATTTCCATCTATAAATTCATCCTGGTTAAGATCACCTGTAAAGAATGCCCATAGACCCGGTTCAACCTGTACCTGGTTATTACCATAAGCCTGGCCGGCACTAGTTGAAAAATCATACAAAGGAGTTGATGCACTACAGACAACAGGCAACGCACTCCATGTTTGTGCAGTATTCCTGTGCCTGATGGCAATATGATATTGCCCGTCGGGCTGGGTAAAGTTTGCCAGTACTGTTCCATTGGTTTGCAGTACTACTTTCCTTGCATCAATCAATGCATAATTTGTCGGGTGATGCAATTCAACAGTAATAGTATCTGTTTGTGTGGGAAGTGATAACGGTACCGAGTGATTGTTTAACACAGGTTGCATAGTCCCTCCTCCTATATAATAACCTTGCAGGAACAATTTCATGTTCAAACTGATTGATTGAAATTCATAAGCGCCCATATCTACAATCCCATTCCGGATCCTTGCAGAAAAGAGCAGATCCAATGCCGGCACTCCTGTATTATTTCCTGCATCTATTGCTGCAGATAAGTTTTGTAAACTAAGCCCGTCATCGATTGTCATCCAGCAATTATCCGATCCATTTCCATCGGCGATATTTAAAAACAAAGGGTTACTGAAAATATTACCGGTACCTGCGCCTGAAATAATATGAGGTGAAGATTGGCCAGTAATATTAATATCAGAATAAGTAGCGGTAAAAGTACCAGTACCTTTTATGGCAAATTGCGGCCCTGCGCCTGAGGCAGTATTGTTCCAGAAAATTGAATTCCTTACAACCGGGTTGGATGTGCCAGAATTTGTTCCTCCTGATGCATCAGCATTATCTGCGATGATACCACCTGCATTGCCTGCTGTAGCCGAATTATTTGCAAAAACGGAATTTAAAACAACAGGACTTGAATTTCCTCCTGGATTGCCGCCCCAACAATACATACCCCCGGCCGTTAGTGCCGTATTTGCATAAACAATGCAATTCGTAATCGTTGGGCTGGCATTTCCCGACAAGCCAAAATTATCAATACCTCCACCTCCACTTGTAGCTGTATTACCAGTAATGATACAATGAGAAATTACAGGATTGGAGTTGCCGCCATTATAACCGTTGTTAAAAATCCCTGCACCAAAAACCGCTCTGTTGTTGCTGATGATACAATTCCTGATTGTTGGACTGCTGTTATTACCTGCGCCACTGCCCTGATTATAAATTCCGCCACCTAGGCCCGCTGTTTCTGTTGCCGCCCTGTTATCATTTGCTCCCGTAATGGTAAACCCATCTAACACTGCTGTGTTGTTAAGGTTGGTATTACTTACCACATGATAGCTATTATCGAAATTGCCAGCTACACCTATTTCTGCACTTAATATAGAACAGGAGCCGCAATTAAATACCCGCTGGGAAACAGCAACTTCATTACCCATAAAATTTCCATACACAGCAACCCCGTTTCTCATTGAAAAAGAGATAGCCCTGTTTGTGCCGGTTGTAGTAAAATAGGTAGCACAGGCCACCCAAACTTCATCTCCTGCTGAAGAAATATTAATAGCAGTTTGCAGCGATACGCCCGGAAATGCATTTACCCAGCTGGTTCCGTTCATCAATCCATTACCCGAAACAGTTATATACCGTATTGCTGCACTGCAAACTGTATTCGTAAATAAAACAACCAGTATCGTTACAAAATAAATGTTACGCATAATTGATCACAGTTTATAGTAAACCATTACAGGTACTAATATACAAGTAATTACTGTTGTACGATTAAAGTGTGCTAAAGCCGCACAGGCAAAGATTCTGCTTTCATAATCCCAGCCTTAAGGCTGGGATTATGAAATACAATACATGTGAGGGCTTCAGCCCAAAAACAAATCATTTTGTTGGACAATAGTAACATGTAATAGTACTTTTTTCTTTGTCTACCTACCCCGCCATTTAATCTTTTGAGCAAATGATATTATAACTGTTGTGATAACAAGACAGCAGCTACAATACCGGCAGTTTCTGTTCTTAACCTGGTTTCACCCAAACTAACAGGAATAAATTGCAGCTGCAATGCCTGTTTAATTTCAGTTGGGGAAAAATCACCTTCAGGGCCAATACAAATGAGTTGATGTGTTGATATGCTGATGTGCTGATGCAGCGGTTTCTTACTTTGTTCATCTTCACAATGAGCAATGAATTTTTGTCCAACAAATTCATTTGTTATAAACTTTGAGAATTTAACTGGTTCACTTAAAACCGGCAACCAGCATTGTTGGGATTGCAGCATAGCGCTTATCAAAATTCCTTTCATCCTGTCAAAACGGAAATGTTGCTTTTCAGTTCTTTCACAAATCAATGGAATGATTTCACTCACTCCTATCTCTGTTGCTTTCTCCAAAAACCATTCAAAGCGACTGGCATTTTTTACAAGTGAAATAGCAATGGTTACTTTTTTCTCTGATGGTTGATGGTAATGCGTTGAAAGAATTTTTACAATGCATTTCTTTTTATGGTCATGGATGACCTCTGTTGTAAATAAATTCCCTTTACCATCAGTAAGATTTAATTGCTCACCGTTTTTCATACGCAACACCTGTACTATATGCTTGCTTGCATCTTCATCAAGTATAATACTTTCCGAATTTGCAACAATATCGTCTTTATAAAAAAATGGTAATGCCATAAAAAACAAATGGAGAACGATCAAAATTCATTCTCCTTTATTACATAAAAATAAAACATCTTCTTCGCACCCATCTCCTCCTTTTCCCTCCCCTTCGGGGAGGATAGGAGGGGCCTAGAATGGCGCCTCCTCATCATACTCCCCATCATTCATTTTACTTCCTTTCTGTATATAC
>JANNBU010000051.1:0-4786 GCA_031385805.1 Ferruginibacter sp. | reverse complement strand
TCCGATGCTAAAACGTTCAAAGCATCGTTCAACAGACCTAATTTATTTTACGAAGTACGCACCAAAACTAAAAACATTGAAGCCGATATCATTCGTTTTATCAAACACAATAAAGGGAAATCGGGGATTATCTATTGTTTGAGTCGCAAAAAGGTTGAAGAAATAGCGAGCATTTTACAAGTCAACGGAATTTCTGCCGTTCCATATCATGCAGGTTTGGATGCCAAAACAAGAGCGAGGCATCAAGATATGTTTTTGATGGAAGATGTGGAAGTAGTGGTGGCAACGATAGCTTTTGGAATGGGAATTGACAAACCCGATGTGCGTTTTGTCATTCATCATGATATTCCAAAATCATTGGAAAGCTATTACCAGGAAACGGGTCGTGGTGGCCGTGATGGAGGAGAAGGTCATTGCATGGCTTACTATTCCTATAAAGATGTCGAAAAATTAGAAAAGTTTTTATCGGGTAAACCTGTTGCCGAACAAGAAATTGGTTATGCCTTGCTGCAAGAAGTGGTTGCCTATGCCGAAACTTCTATGTCGCGACGTAAATTCTTATTGCATTATTTTGGAGAAGAATTTGACAGCGAAACAGGAGAAGGTGCCGATATGGATGACAATGTTCGAAATCCAAAAGCGAAAGCGGAAGCACAAGAGCAAGTTAAAAAATTATTGGAAGTTGTTAGAGATACCAAGCATTTATACAAATCAAAAGAAATTGTTTTTACTTTGATTGGAAGGGTTAACGCTACTATTAAAGCTTATAAAACGGATACTCAGAAATTCTTTGGCTGTGGTTCGGATTATGATGAACGCTATTGGATGGCACTAATTCGTCAGGTTTTAGTAGACGGAATGTTGACAAAAGATATTGAAACCTATGGCATTCTTAAAGTATCAGAGAAAGGATTGGATTTTATAAAAAACCCAACATCCTTTATGATGTCTGAAGATCACGAATATAGCGAAAGCGAAGACGAAGCCATAGTAACCGCAGCAAAATCATCAGGAACTGCCGATGAAGCTTTGATGGCAATGCTAAGAGATTTGCGCAAAAAAGTTGCAAAGAAACTTGGCGTTCCCCCATTTGTAGTTTTCCAAGACCCATCATTGGAAGATATGGCGTTGAAATATCCAATCACACTCGATGAAATGATTAATGTTCATGGTGTGGGTGAGGGCAAAGCCAAAAAATATGGAAAAGAATTTTTAGAATTAATCAACCGCTATGTCGAGGATAATGATATTATTCGTCCGGATGACTTGGTTGTGAAATCTACTGGTGCCAATTCGGCCAATAAATTATACATCATTCAGAATATAGATAGAAAATTATCACTTGCCGATATTGCTTCCGGAAAAGGCTTAAACATGGATGCTTTGATAAAAGAAATGGAGCAAATTGTCTATTCCGGTACCAAGTTGAATATTAAATATTGGATTGATGAAATGCTTGACGATGAGCAACAGGAAGAAATTCATGACTATTTCATGGATTCCGAATCGGACAATATTGAAAATGCCTTAAAGGAATTTGATGGCGATTATGACATTGATGAATTGCGATTGATGCGCATTAAATTTATTAGTGAAGTGGCTAATTAGTCGAAAGTCATAAAGTCAAAAGTTATGTGCAACCTTTTCGAACACAGACAACTAATATGTACAAAATTCTGATAACAAAATTTAGTATAACAGACAGGAGAGTTGCTTTTGTATTGACACTGCTTGTATTGGCTTTTGTTGTACTGACATTGACACAAGACTTTTTACGGTCGGACCTAAAAAACTCTGCTTTCTATTTTCCCGAATCATTTATGTTCAGTTCGTTTTGGTGGCTTTTTGCACCATTATTATTTACACAGTATTTTGCTATTAAGCATAAAAACAAAAAGCGGTTAGAATTTCAAGTAGCTGTAATTCTTTTACCCATTTTACTTCACCTGTTTGCTTTTCCTTTCGTAGTTTGGGTGCTTTCTAAGGTATTTTATTACCATACTTATTCCTTTCAACAAACATTCAGATATACTTTATCCGAGTATTTATACTTGTTGGTATTGCTTTACTCAATTCCTCTTTTGGTTTTTCATTTTTTTACAAAAATAAAGTTGGTAAAAACAATTTCAGAAACCCAAAGTGAGAGTATCACGACCCAATATATTAGCACTTTAGTAGTGCCGGACAGGAATAGTAAAACCAGTATCGCTGTTTCTGAAATCTTATATTTTTCTGCAAATCCGCCTTACATAAATATTCACCTTGAAGGCAAAAAATATCTGCATAATGAAACATTGAAATCTATTTCCATTAAATTAAACCCTGAACAATTTGTAAGGGTGCATAAATCAACCATTATAAATATTAAAATGGTTATTTCTTACACCACGAGGCTTAATGGCGATTACGACTTAACGATGAAAAATAATGTACAACTTCGGGTTAGCAGAAACTTTGCAACTGATTTCAAAAACCTATTTAACAAAACTCATCACCTGACAACAAAATAACCTCATCTTACAACATCTAACTTGATTTACAGTGTCCTAAAAATGAAATTTGCAAAAAAAATATTAGCGATGGCAACAAAAACAAATTTTATTTTCTTAGTTATAGTTACTTTCTTGTTACTAAGCTGTAATGGGCAAACAACATCAAATTCAAAAAATTCAACAGTAAAAAGTAGCATTGTTGGTGGGCCGTTTGAAAATGGCGAGTTTATGTACATCGGTATGCCTGTAAATATCAAATCAATTGACACCAGTACAGGCTGGACACAAAAAGGGCAAAAACTTTTAGTTACCGGAACAATTTACAGGTTGGACGGCAAAACTCCTACACCTAATGTAATTCTTTATTATTACCATACAGATATTAATGGTGTGTATGCTGGCAAACAAGGATTAGACCCAAGAGTAGTAAGACACGGTTACATTCGTGGTTGGGTAAAATCAGATGCAAATGGCAAATATGCCATATACACAGTTAGACCAGCACCCTATCCAAATACAAATTTTGAAGCACATATACATCCTTCTATAAAAGAACCCAACATTAACAAAGAATATTACATTGACGAATTTGTTTTTGATGATGACAAATTATTGACAGGCGAAAAAAGAAAGAAAATGGAAAATCGTGGTGGCAGTGGTATTTTGCGAGTTTTAGTTTCAGGTGACTTACAAATTGCAGAGCATAATATTATTTTGGGGCTTAACATTCCCAACTACCCAGAAACAAATAAAAAAGAAAACCAATCAGGACTTGAAATTGGCGAGGACAATCCATCTTTTATTCCTTACCACGCCTTTGGTCCAGACAAAGGAACGAGAACTTGCCCAGTTTGTAAATATGGACGCTTTCACGGAATAGTTTACTTCGTTGGCAATAATCCAAATTGGGACGACATTAAAAAGTGGCTAACTTTTTTAGAGCAAGAAAGTGTAACAAGAAGTAAATATTTGAAAGCATATTTTGTTTACGGAAATGAAAAAGATTATAATAAAGCCACACGACAAAAAGAATTAGAAAATATTGGGCTCGAACTCAACTTAAAAAATATTGCTTTGACTTTTGTGCCTTCAATGACAGACACCGAAAGCGAAGTAAACCTAAACAAAATTAATCCAGTCGTAGAAAATACGTTTGTGATTTTTAAACACAGGACAATCATTGACAAGTTTATAAACTTTAAAGCAACGGCAGACAATTTCAAAATAATTTCATCAACACTTGACAAAACAAAAGGCGACTACTTCAACTTATCAGAACCAAAACACGACTGACGAAGAAGAAGGGTATGCACATAACAAAGCTTACCGCAACGTGGGCGGACAATTAAATTTTCGGCATTTTATCGCTATTTTTCTTTAGTCTCGGCTTGACCGAATATCAATTAAAATTTTATTTCAATTGCAGGTTCTGTTTCATTAATTTGCATCAGCAATCGGCGGACTCAGCATCAAATATCCACGCTGCGTAAATGCTCAACATTGTGTGCCGGCAGCTAGAGAATTTGACCCTAAAATAAATTTTTCGGTAGCAAAAATGCTACTTATATTTGTGTTTATAATAGCTTGGTTAATGAGCCGTAAAAGATTTACTGAAGGAACTTAAAAAAGACGGGTGGGTTGCAAAAGAACAAAAAGGTAGTCATTTGCAATTAATTCATCCTACTAAAAAGGCAAAAGTGACCCTACCAATTCATGGTGGTGACATTCCTAAAGGAACATTAAATGCAATACTTAAGCAGGCGGGTTTGAAATAATTTTTTCTTCGAAAAGTATGATAACACTAAAAATTAGCTAAATGAAACTCCAAGTAGTATTAGAAAAGGAAAGTGGCGTTTTATGGGGCCGTGTATCTTATGATAGGGAACTTATCGTAGATTCAGCCGCTACCTTGCAGGCTCTGGAAAGGAAATTGAGAAAAGTTTTGCTTGATTTCCATGAACTAAGTGATATAGAATTTAGTTATGCGTATGATCTAACCGTTTTTTTTGAAGAATTTAATTTTCTTAATCAATCCAAAATTGCAGAATTATCTGGTATAAATCCTGGTTTACTCCGACAATACGCTTCTGGCGTTAAAAATCCTTCTAAAGAACAGGCAAATAAAATCCAAACTGCTATTCGTGATTTAGCCGGGAAGCTACGAGCAGTTAAGATTTCTGCTTAGAAAAGCTCAAGTCATAGACTTCGCATATTAGAAACTTCGCACAGCTTGCAAGGAACAAAAGCATTCCCGCAATTCGGACGGGCAGAGAAGAATATATTGATAACCCTGT
>JANNBU010000016.1:0-7675 GCA_031385805.1 Ferruginibacter sp. | reverse complement strand
CTGCTTTCATGTATTCTTCTGCTTTTTTCCAGTTTATTGCCATGATGAAATCCTTATCTTTCTGTGATGCATTTACTTCCAATAAAGTATTGGCTTGCTCGGTATTATAGCATGAGAAGAAAAACCATCCATGGGATACACCTTTACCTGCACGGCTCAGGTCAAAATTAAAACCGGGACATTGTATCTGAAAAGCAATCTCCATTTTACCGTCTTCTTTTCCAACACTGATAAAGCTTATCGTTCCTTTAAAATTTTGTTTATAAGTACTGATAGGCACATCGCCATTGGCATCATCAGGTGGCACACTGAAACGTGTACCCGCAATCACATACTCAGTATTCTCTGTAATAAAAGGTGAAGAGTGGTTTCCGCTACTGTTTGGCAATTCAATAATTTCTGCTGTTCTGAATGATTTCAGATCGATCCTTGCTACCCGTGGCGTGTTGTTGGCATTTCCAAAAACCCATCTTCCATCATATTCACCATTTGTTTTAGAAAGCTGTACGTGGTGCAGATCATCCCAGGGTACAATACCATGAGATGTGTTTAGCATTGGCTTTGTTTCCTCGCTATACCCCCAGCCTTTTTCAGGATCAACAGAAAATACCGGTATCACACGCAACAAACGACCAGAAGGCAAACCATATACACTCATCTGCCCGCTAAATCCTCCTGATACAAAATTGTAAAACGCATCATATTTTCCGGGCGCTACATAAGTTTTTGCAGCAGCATCGGAACTTACTGCATTTCCTGCATTCTTTGGTTTACAGGCATTCATTCCCAATAAGAAAACAATACATGCAAACGCGATTGCCTTTGATTGAATATTTTTCATATTTACTTTTTTATGTTGATAATTATTTACTACACAAGTATGCAGCCAATGAATTGTTTCAAACTGCAATTTTATTCTTTAACAAGCCTGCCTATTTTATTCCGTCATTCCTGCGCATGAATTCCAATAAAGCCCTTGCATCTTCATCAGCAAGATTTTGATTGGGCATGCGAACCAAACATATTTCCAACTGTGCCTGGGCTTTTGGATCTTTATCAAGCATTGCGTCGGTATTAGTAATAAAATTCATGATCCATTCAGGAGAATGGCGGCTCGTAACTCCTTTCCATCCAGGCCCCACTAATTTTTCATCTGTCAGTTTATGACAACCATTGCATTTTACAGAAGATACTTTTTCACCATTGGCGGCCATAGCAGCATCCAGGTTTGCAGCCAGGTCTACTTTTTTAAACTTTCCTTCCCCCCTGTGCGGATCATAAGACGGGTTTTCACCGGGCTTGGCAATGGCAGTTGAATCAAACTGGTCAGATTCTGAGGCAGATTTGGTATCATTATTATCACCGCAGGCAGCGATAAAGATCATTAGGGATAGAATAACAGCTAATTTCTTCATGATGAATTATTTATTGGTAAATGAAATTTGATTTGTGCAAGTTTAGTTCAGGATAAAATAGGTTTTTATGCGTTCGGTCATAATTGATATATCTTTAAAAACATAAACTGCCTGTTGATATTTTTCCTCAACCTGGGTAACCAACAACTCTCCTAATAAAATTTTATATCGGGGTTTACCAGGACTGATCCATATTCAGTATAAATCCAAACAGGCACTTTATTTGAACCCTCAAAGCAGGTCAGTTAACAAGAACTTAAGCCATCTATTTAACACGATGTAAGATTACACCACAGCAACTTAACAGTATATGAGTAAAATCATATAATTAATTGCTCTTGATCATACCCTGTGGCTTCATCGAAGTTTAGTTTTGACCAATCATTCATCCTTCAACTATTCAACAATGATTGATATCGACCTGCTGCTTACCTGGGGAGCTGCTTTTAAAAAAGTAGGCGAAGGTGAAATGATCTTCCTGGAAGAAAATGAATCTCATTTCTATTATCAATTGGTTTCAGGAAGGGTACGCTGGGTCAATATCTATGATGATGGCAGGGAATTTTTACAGGGGATCATCAGCCCTGGTGAATGTTTTGGAGAATTACCGCTTTTTGATGATGGTTGTTATGCAGCATCGGCCATTGCCGACTCCGATTCAGTAGTCATTCGTTTACACAAACCCATCTTTTTGCAACTCATAAAAGAAAATCATGAAATACATTTTGCATTCAGCAGGTTGCTTGCAGAACGTTTACGATTTAAATTTTTCATTTTAAAGGAAATGGCAAAACATGATCCTGAACACAGTATCTCCTCCCTGCTTGATTATTTTAAACAAACCAATAAAAATATCTGCTCCGATTGTAGCAGGGTAAACCTTACCCGCCAGCAAATTGCAGATATGACGGGAATGAGGGTAGAAACTGTTATCAGGGTCATCAGGTCCCTACGTGAAAAAGGCCGGCTCGTTATCGATAAAGGAAAAGTGTATTGCTGATTATGATTGAAATCATACAGTATTTACAACATGCTTTGTTTCTTTGCCTAAATACTGCCGATGCAATTTTCTTTACAGCGCTGGATACGGATATCATTATTTAACCTGCTCTTAGTTGCTTCTATAGGCTTGATCTTACGATATAAAATCGCATTTGCACTCCCATTTATTGATCAGAAACATTTACTGCACGGGCATTCTCATTTTGCATTTGCCGGCTGGGTCACACAGGCATTGATGGTTTTATTGGTTGGGTATTTAGCCGCTAAGACAAATCTTGATATTTTAAAAAAATACCGGTGGATATTATTTGCAAACCTTATCACGGCTTATGGAATGTTGATTGCTTTTCCTATAGAAGGTTATGGCCTATTCTCAATAATATTTTCAATGCTGTCGATCTTTATTTCTTATGTTTTTGTGATCATGTATTGGAAAGACATCGGGAAATTACAACACAAAGATGTTTCACAGCTATGGTTTAAAGCGGCTGTATTGTTTAACGCTGTTTCTTCCTTAGGAGTATTTGCCCTGACTACTATGATGATCACAAAGATCATTCACCAGAACTGGTACCTTGCAGCAGAATATTTTTATTTACACTTCCAATACAACGGATGGTTCTTCTTTGCATGTATGGGATTATTTACTGCAAAAATTTCAGGATCCCTGGTCCCGAAAAAAACATTAAAGAATATTTTCTGGCTATTTGCAACCGCTTTCATACCCGCTTATTTTTTATCTGTGTTATGGATGAATTTTCCCGGTTGGATTTATACCATCATTGTGGTTGCAGCTTTTATACAGGTATTTAGCTGGGGCTGGCTTTTGAGATCAATAAAAACACGGTGGGCAATTCTGAAACAAATGTTTCCAGCAGCAGCAGGCTGGCTATTGGGATTATCAGCCATTGCATTGTCGATAAAATTATTATTACAATTAGGATCTGTAATTCCTTCGTTAAGTGACCTGTCTTATGGCTTCAGGCCGATCATTATCGGTTATTTGCATTTGGTTCTATTAGGTATCATCACATTGTTCTTACTGGGTTTTATGGTAGTTGAGAAACATATCATGCTTTCAAAAACAACTTTGGCCGGAATTAGCATTTTTGCTTCAGGTATTATCATCAATGAGGTATTGCTCATGATGCAGGGTGTAACAGCCATGAGTTATAACAATATTCCTTTTATAAATGAATCATTATTTTTAACTGCAATTATAATGTTCACCGGGTTGATCATTGTTAATATAAACCAGCATATAAAAAGACAGAAGTGATTTCAATCATAATAGTATTCATGTAATGAGCTGACCTTTGTCAAAAATAAAATATGACAAACATTGCAGAACAAACACTCGCTTCCATCGTAACCAATAATAACCAGGCTGTGCCTGTATTAGAAAAACACGATCTTGATTATTGCTGTAAAGGTAAACGTACCTTATCCGCCGCCTGTTTTGAAAAAGGACTTTCTGTTAATGATATCGTAAGCGAATTACAGCAGCTTGCCGTTGTTGAAGAGAAACAACATTTACCTTTTACGGTCATGAATGCAGAACAACTGGTTAGTTACATCATCATCCATCATCACTTCTATGTAAGGCAGTCAATGCCTTCAATATTAAATCATTTGGAAAAGGTAGCTGCAAAACATGGAGATCATTTTCCGTATATGCGAAGGGTACTGAAATTATTTTTAGAAATAAAAGAAGAAATGACCACGCACATGCAAAAAGAAGAAAATATTTTATTCCCAAGAATAAAAGGGTTGGAAGTACTATTCAATAAAAACGAAGCCGCTGATATAGCAGACAACTATATCAATGCCCCGATAGAAGTTATGGAAGCCGAACACGATCATGCAGGTGAAATTTTGTATGAAATACGGCAATTGACCAATAATTATACGGCACCTGCAGAAGCCTGTACCACTTTCAAAATATCATTGGCAGAATTAAAAGAGTTTGAGGAAGATCTGCATCAGCATGTGCATTTGGAAAATAATTTGTTGTTTCCGCTGGCAGAAAAAATGTTGCAGACACTTAAAAAAATATGACTGCAAAATAAAAAAACTTGTTTCAGAAGAGCAGTTTTTTTTGGGGGTATTGATAAAATTTCCAACTTATTTATTGATGATTTGAATAAGCTGGAAGTATAAATTACAACCTTATTATCAAACTCCATTTTTAAAAGAAATTTTATTTTTAAAAATAAATTAAAAAGATTTGCAATTTCAAATTATGCTATTATCTTTACTATACTTCCGATTAATCCAGTGAATCATTCTACTTCTGCCATAAGATAGTATCTGGCTTCCTCTTTATTTTTTTCAGCAACTTACCGAATGCGTAATACCCTTTGGTATGATTATGCATAACCGGTAATTTAATTCAATTGAAAATGATTGGAAGAATTATTCTATTGCTTCAAAATGAGTAACAGTCGTGCTTTAATACCAAAGTTACCCAGGTTGGTTTTATTCATACTCTTTAACAATTTAAACCCCAAAACAATGAACAACATTCAGACAACAAAACCCCTATATAGCTTTCCAGCAAAGCTGTTTAGAATGGCCATTATGGCACTACTCATGATTTGTTTTCTTTCTTTGAAAACCGAAGCATCACACTATAGATATGGAAACATATCCTGGAGCAGGATAAACACTACTACCCGAACGATAACTATCACTGTTACCCAGGCATGGCGACGGAGTTTCTTTGGAACCCCTATTGTTGGTTCAGTGGTTAATAACACTACAACACTGAATTTTGGTGATGGCCTAACCACTCCCATTAACATCACAGTTACATCAGTAAATATTACTGATGATTGGTTTTATGGAACCTTTACAGTTAACCATACTTATACTGGCACATTGACCAACTTTACTTTATCTTATTCGAGTGGTGCCCGTATTGGTAGTCCTTTACAAAATAATGCAAATGGTAATTTTTCCAGCCAATCATTCGTAAGGCTAATTGCAGGCAATACCGGCAGCCCAGTTTCAAGTACGCCGCCGATAATTAATTTACCGGTTGGGCAAGTTGCAGCAGCTTTTAGTATTCCTGCTACAGACCCCGATGCCACAGCACTTACTTTTGCTTTAGCTACTTCTGCACAAACTTCAGCAACAAATCCTGCTGGTTTAGCAATCAGTGCAACCGGCAATGCTACATTTAATACTGTTGGTAAAGTTGCAGGGCAATTATGGCAGGGGGCATTTGTAATTACTGATGCAAGTGGTTCAAATACCATTGTAGATTTTATGATGTTAATGGTAGCTGCTAATACTCCACCCATTTTTGATTATTCGATAACACCCCTGAATAATGCAGTGTTTAATATCAACCCCCTGCAAAATTTAAGTTTTAGTGTAAAAGCATTGGATGTGGATCCAGGAAGTACAGTTACCTTATCTGCAGTAGGTTTGCCTACCGGTAATTTTACTTTCACCCCGGGCTTACCTGTTACTGCCAATCCGGTTACATCTGCATTTAGCTTTACGCCAGTTTTTGCTCAATTAGGTATTTATCAAATTACCTTTACAGCAACCAGGAACGGTGGAGTGCAAACTTCTACTACTGTAACAGTTAATGTAAATACGAACCCTCAATTTATTTCACCTACAAGAGCTGAAGGCAGCGGCGCCGTTATTCTTTCAAATGTATTGCACATAGAAAGCGTTGCAGCAACTAACCCCGACCCTTCTGTAAATACCAGGATTACCTCAGGTTCTATTCCCGCAGGTGCAAACATGTCGCCGGCGTTACCAACAGCATTAAGTACAACTCCAACTTCACAAATGAGCTGGACACCTTCAGTTGCCGATTTTGGTGCACATAATATCAGTTTTTTAGCTACAGATGCAAATGGCAGAACAGCAACCCGTAATTTTGTGTTAGATGTAAACACAGTTCCCACTTTTGGAGCTAAATCAGATGATAACATATCTCCATGTACAGCATATAGTTATAATATTACAGCAACGGATCCTGATATGGCTTATGGAGATATTGTTGACATAGTTGTTAATGGTACTTTACCATCCTGGTTAACGCTTACTCAAACCGGAAATGGGACAGCTACACTTAGCGGAACTCCATCACATGCAGATGCCGGAACATATGCTATCGCAATTGATGCAGAAGATCTTTACTACCAAGTAACCGGTAGAGCTACACTATCTTTCAATATTGTTGTATTACCGGATGCTACTCCTCCACCAGCACCAATATTACCAGATATAACTGGTGAGTGTTCTGCAACTGCTACCGCATCAACCACATCAGATAATTGTGCAGGAACTATCACAGGTACAACTACAGATGCTTTATCATACAGTGCACAAGGCACTCATGTAATTCACTGGACATTTGATGATGGCAATGGTAACTCAACTACTGCGAATCAGAATGTAATTGTAGATGATGTAACTGCTCCTGTTACACCAACATTATCTGATGTAACGGGTGAATGTTCTGCAACTGCAGGCGTTGCAACCACAACGGATGTTTGTGCAGGAACTATAACAGGAACAACTACGGATGCATTGTCATACAGTACTCAAGGCACTCATGTAATTCACTGGACATTTGATGATGGCAATGGTAACTCAACTACTGCGAATCAGAATGTAATTGTAGATGATGTAACCGCACCTGTAACACCAACATTATCTGATGTAACTGGCGAGTGTTCTGCAACTGCAGGCGTTGCAACCACAACGGATGTTTGTGCAGGAACTATAACAGGTACAACAACTGATGCATTGTCATACAGTACACAAGGCACTCATGTAATTCACTGGACATTTGATGATGGCAATGGTAACACAACGACTGCGAATCAGAATGTGATCATTGCAGATGTAACAGCACCAACTATCGCTTGTCCTGCTAACATTGTATTATCTGCCTGTCAAAATACCGCCACATGGACAGAACCAACAGGTAATGATAACTGCTCCGGTTGGACCGTAGCAAGATCAGGACCTGCACCCGGTTCTGTATTTGCCAATGGCAGTTCGACTACGATTACTTACACGGTAACAGATGTAGCTGGTCATACTGCGAATTGTTCATTTACTGTAACCAGGGCAACTGCGCTGGGGGCTACAGTAACAAATAATAACCCGGTACTTTATTTTGGATTTACATTAGATCAACTGGCAAAGATAACGGTGAAGCCAACCGGTGGCACAGCGCCTTATACAGTTGCCTTTGTAATGAACAGGCCGATCAATTGTAACCTGGT
>JANNBU010000482.1:0-11636 GCA_031385805.1 Ferruginibacter sp. | reverse complement strand
CGAGGAACGAAGCAATCTGTGTACTTAAACTATTAGATTGCTTTGTTCCTCGCAATGACGAGCCTACTTGCTATGATGTATAATTATTAATCTGCAATAATAAAAAATGCGCCTCAAAATAAAGCGCATTCCTGGTGTAATATTTATTTAGTTTAATTTTTTCCCGGGTAAACCTGCAGGGCTTTTTTCAAACAATCCATCGCTTTATTAATTGCATCCACATTCAGCACATAAGCAAGCCGTACTTCTTTTTTTCCAAATCCCGGTGTGCTGTAAAAACCTGTTGCAGGTGCAAGCATTACCGTTGCGCCTTCATGGCTGAAATCCTGTAACAACCACTGACAAAATTTATCACAGTCATCGATTGGCAAACTTGCCATGGCATAAAATGCACCACCGGGGTTTGGGCAAAACACACCGGGAATTGCATTCAGCCTTTTTACAATAGTATCCCTGCGAAGTTTATATTCAGCTTTTGTTGTGTCAAAATAATTATCGGGCAGATCAACTGCAGCTTCACCAAGTACCTGTGCATAAAATGGCGGGCTTAATCTTGCCTGTGCAAATTTCATGGCTGCATCAAGCACCGATTTATTTTTTGTAATGAATGCGCCGATACGTCCGCCGCATGCACTGTATCGTTTGCTGATGGTATCCATCAACACAACATTTTGTTCTGCGCCTGTTAAATGCATAGCGCTTGTGTGTGTACCATCATAACAAAATTCACGGTAAGCCTCATCTGCAAAAAGAAAAAGATCATGTTTTAAAACGACTTGTTTCAATGTTTCCATCTCAGCAGCGCTGTATAAATAACCAGTTGGATTATTGGGATTGCAAACAACGATCGCTTTTGTTTTTGGGGTGATGGCTTTTTCAAAATCCTCAATAGGTGGTAATGCAAAACCTGTTTCAATATTGCTGCGGATCGGTTTTACAACTACATCTGCCTGTATGGCAAATCCATTGTAATTTGCATAGAATGGTTCAGGAATGATCACTTCATCTCCTGCATCTAAGCAGGCCATAAAACCAAAAAAAATGGCTTCGCTGCCACCTGTTGTAATGATGATCTGGTCAGGGTTAATATTTATATTATTCTTTGCATAATACTGTACTAATTTTTTACGATAACTTTCATTACCGGCGCTATGGCTGTATTCCAACACTTTTATATTACAATTCCGCACAGCATCCAGTATCGATGGAGGGGTTTCTATATCCGGCTGGCCAATATTCAAATGATAAACTTTGGTGCCTTTTTTCTTTGCAGCTTCGGCATAAGGAACCAGTTTACGAATAGGGGAGGCGGGCATTTCGACGCCGCGTTTACTTATTGATAACATGTTGCAAATATAAATGTTTATAGTTTTTTAGTTCATAGTTCATAGTTAAACTACAAACATGAAAGATAGTTCAACTATTATAGACCCAACTATGAACTAAGAACTATAAACTTGTATTTAATCTTCTTCATAAAACTCCACCTCATGCTCCTTTAAAAAACGCTTGATCGCATCAGCATGAATGCATTGCCCGAGGTGTAAAAAAGAATAGTCAGATATTTTTTTAATGCCATTGTTAACCATGATCTCCTTATCAACCAGGTCGAAACCAAGGTGCAGGTGTTTTGTGGAGAACTGCATGCCATAAACAATTCCGTTTTCATCAAACAAAGGTCCGCCGCTCTGGCCACGCAAACCCGGTGTACTCAATTCAATTCCATATAATTGATTTTGTTCAGCAAGGAAACGGGTTACCATTCCTTCTATCGGGAATTGCGGTGAATGGCTGATCCCTTCTTTTGTCCATTCAATATCATCGTTGGCAGCATTGAAAGTAAAATTGTTGAATTCAGGAAAAGGAAATCCAAGCCGGCACAGGAATTTTCCTTGTTTTATTTTAGAAGTATCTTTTATGAATTTTGCACAATCCTGGTAATGCAATGTTTTATAGTCATTGAATTTGAGGATGGCAAGATCTAATGTAGGATGTGCGTGACAGGTAAAACCACTCATGGTATCAACGCAATCAACAAAATTATTTTTTACCTGGATAATTGTATCGGGATTGTATTTATATTTTAATTCCAGGCCCTTGAGCTGCGCTTTGAATTTCCCATCATTTATTACCAGTTGCCGTTCTTTTTTAAAATTGATAAAATGGTTGTTGATATTTTCTGCACCCAGGAGCAATTCAACTACATGTTTGCAGGTAATAGCATATCCTTTATCATTTACAAAAAAAATGGTAGCTGACCCGGGCATCAATTGTTTGCCTCCATAAGTACGAATGATGGAATTTACCGGCCTGGTGAATTTTGAAACTTTTTCTATTGCCGAAATGAACATAGTGGTTATTTTATTTTTTTAATAATGATGCGGCTGGTTTATCTAAGAACCAAAGCAAATCTCCCTTTGCGGGTTTAATAAGCCCGGCAGGTAAAATATTTTTTTTGACAGGTTTTGAGAACAATTTACCAATGATGGAAGCTTTTTCTTTTCCAGTCACTAAAAATAAGACATGCTTTGCATTATTGATAAGTGGAGGCGTAAAACTTACCCGATATATTTTTTTTTCTCCCAGGTACACTTCTTTTACAATCGCTTTTTTTTCACCTAATATATCTGTACCCGGGAACAGAGATGCAGTGTGTCCGTCTCCCCCAAGCCCCAGCAGGATAAGATCGAACCGTGGTTCTTTGTCTTTGAAAAAAGTTTTGATCATTTGTTCATACCTGGCTGCAGCTTTTGCGGGTTCAAAATTTACCGGAACCGGGAAAATATTTTCTTTTGGCACCGGTACATTATTCAGCAAAGCAATAGCGGCCATGTGGCTGTTATTGTCTTTATCAGAAAAAGGAAGACATCTTTCATCACTCCAGAATATATAAATGTTCTTCCAGCTTATTTTTTTTACATAAGGAGGCTGTGCCAGCAACTCATATAATTTTCTGGGAGTATTACCGCCCGACAATGCGATCGTAAATGTTCCTTTTTCTGCAATAGCTTTTTCACATAGTTGTAAAATATGATCAGCTGCTGCTTTAAAAACCAACCCCGCTTTGTCGAAGATTTGAATTTTACTCATGGTTCTTTTTTTCAAAAGGCATTGCTATCCAGCTATTGCCGTCTTTTGCGATCAACGCTTCCGAATCTTCCGGCCCCTGCATTCCTGCTGCATAATTTGGAAAATTAATTGATGGATTTGCATTCCAGGTATTAATGACCGGCATTAAAATTTCCCAGGCTGCTTCTACCTGGTCGGCACGCATGAATAAAGTTGCGTCACCTTCTATCACATCTAATAACAAAGTTTCATAAGCTTCAGGCGCCCCGGTTGTATAAGTATTGCTGTAATCAAATAGCATATCCACCGGTGTAAGCTGCATATTTAATCCCGGCTGCTTGGCCTGGAAACGTAATCGTATACCCATATCCGGTTGTATGTTCAGGATAAGCTTGTTTGGTTGCCAGTTCTCTACAGATTCTGTAGGAAACGCCTGGTGTGGCACCGGTTTGAATTGGATGGTTATAACAGAAATGGTCTCATTCATTCTTTTGCCGGTACGCAGGTAGAAAGGTACATTTTGCCAGCGCCAGTTGTCAATAAAAAATTTAAAAGCAGCAAATGTTTCTGTGTTTGAATCAGGAGTTACTCCTTTTTCACTGCGGTATGCTTTTACTTTTTTACCTTCTATCCAACCTTCATTATATTGGCCCCTCACTGCAAAATTGTGAACATCGGTATGGTTTATTTTCCTGATAGCACGCAACACATCTACCTTCCTGTTTCTTACTTCATCTGCATTAAAGGATACTGGTGGTTCCATTGCAATGAGGCAGACAAGTTGTAATAAATGGTTTTGTATCATATCCCTCAAAGCTCCCGCTGTTTCGTAATATCCACCACGGTCTTCCACTCCCAATTGCTCAGAAACGGTTACCTGTACATGATCTATATAATTCCTGTTCCAGATCGGTTCAAACAATGCATTGGCAAAACGGAATGCCATAATATTCTGAACCGTTTCTTTTCCAAGGTAATGGTCTATACGATAAATCTGGCATTCGTCGAAAATGATTGTAAGTTTTTTATTTAAATTTTTCGCTGTCTCCAGGTCACGGCCAAATGGTTTCTCAATAACCAACCGGCTTAGCAGTTTGTTTTGCGCCAATCCTGCAGTACCAATTTTTGATGCTACAACTTCTATCATTTGAGGTGGGATCGCCATATAAAAAATTCGCTTTGCTGCCGTTTTCCATTGCTTTTCCAACGCAGTTATCTCTTTTTTTAATTCATTGTAAACAGCCGAAGTATTAAAATCGGCACCTTTATAATGAATGTTCTTTGAGAATTTATCCCAATCTTTTTTTTGTGGTTTACCACTTCGTGAAAATTTATTCACGCCTTCGTATAATCTTTTCCGGTATTGCATATCCGACATATCCTGCCTGCCCAGCCCAATGATCATAAATTTTTCCGGCATCCATTTATCAAGATAGAGATTGTATAATGCCGGCATTAATTTGCGCCAGGTAAGATCTCCTGATCCCCCAAAAATTACAATTACTGCAGGCTCTGTATGTTTTACCGGTTGCATTTCAATTGATTTTAGTGTTCCATTCGGTATGAAAATTACCGGGCTTGTCGGTACGCTCATAAGTATGTGCGCCAAAGAAATCCCTTTGCGCCTGTACCAGGTTTGCAGGTAACCAACTGCTCCTGTAACTGTCAAAATATGATAAACATGCCATCATTGCCGGAACGGGAATGCCCGCTGAAATGGCCGTGCTGATCACTGAACGTGTATGTTTTTGTAAATGATTCAATTGTTCACTGAATACTTTACTCACCATTAAATTATTCAATACCGGATCTGCAGTAAAGGCTTTTGTAATATCTTCCAGCATGGCAGATCGTATGATACAACCGCCACGCCAGATTGAAGAAACATCGGCAAGGTTTACATGGTAATCATACTTCGATGATGCTTCTTTCAGTAATGACATCCCCTGCGCATAAATGGTTATCATACAAAAATGCATGGCGTCCTGGAGTAAAGTGATCAACCCGGAATGCTCCACGCTGATCTTTTCACGCACTGAATGTAAAATATTTGCTGCGGCTAACCGCTGTTCTTTGATCGTAGTCATTTCACGCTGGCTTACGGCAGCGTCAATACCCGGAACAGGAACTGAAAGATTCATAGAATCCTGTGATGTCCAGGCTCCCGTACCTTTTTGATGGGCCTTGTCCAGGATAACATCTATCAGCATATTGTTGGTCAGCTCATCTTTTTGTGTAAAAATTGCTGCGGTTATTTCTACCAGGTAAGACCGGATGGCTGTTTGATTATAGTTTTCAAAAACCTGCCTTAGCTCATCATTCTTCAATCCGCCGATTTGTTTAAGCAGGTGGTAGGCTTCAGAGATCATCTGCATCATAGCATACTCAATACCGTTATGAACCATTTTCACATAGTGTCCGGCAGAACCTTTACCAATATAAGTAACGCAAGGCTTGTTGTTCACTTTTGCTGCGATCGCTTTTAACATGGGGGCTGTTCTTTCCCAGGCATCTTTTGAGCCACCTGGCATAATGCTCGGCCCAAACCGTGCGCCTGTTTCACCGCCGGAAACACCGGTTCCCATAAAGTGAATCCCTTCTTCTGCAAGTTTTTGAATGCGGTCATTGGTATCTGTAAAATGAGAGTTGCCACAATCCATTACAAGATCTTCTTTTGATAAGAATGGTTTCAGATCATTTATAACGGCATCAACGATCTTGCCTGCCGGTACCAGCATCAGGATGATGCGTGGTTTTTTCAATGAAGCTATAAATGATTCAAGACTACTAAATGCTTTGATCTTCTTTTCGCCTGCTTCATCATTGAAAGTGGTTATTTTTTTTTCATCTTTATCATAACCGGCTGCGGAAAATCCATTATCAGCCATATTCAAAACAAGGTTCTGGCCCATGGTGCCAAGTCCTATCATCCCATATTCATATTCCCCGTCACTCATTTTATTAATTATTTATTAAATGATGTAGCCATAGCTTTCCATCAGTTTTTTGGTTGTTTTCAGATCTGTAAACTGGATGGCATTGATCCCTAATGATTGTGCAATTTGCACATGTATGATCCTGTCATCAATAAATAAAGCTTGTATGGGCTGGGTAAAAGAAATATCACATGCCATCCTGAAAATTTCTTTATCAGGTTTTCTTAAATGTACATAGCAGGAAGATACAAATGCATTGAACAATTTATCAAGTTTAAATGTTTTGATGCGGAACTCATTTAATTCACGCCCTTCATTGCTTAGTGCCACAACATTTAATTTGTACTTCTTTTTTATGGCCATAAAATAATCAATGGAATCTTTTACCGGTTGCGATTGCTGAAACATAAAGTTTATGAAATCATCTTCTGTAAAATTCCTTTGTTTATAAAAGACCACATTGGCTATATATTCTTTCAGGGTAAGTTTTCCGGCTTCGTAAGTTTCAAAAAATATGTGGTGCCGGTCAGAAAGCTCATCCGGGTCAAGTTTAAATTTTTTTACTGCTTTTTGCCTTGCGTAACGATCCCAGCCATTGCTGATCAACACTGCACCGATATCTAAGAACAGTGTTTTAATTATTTTTTTATCCAATCAGGTTCTGTTAAAAGTTTGTAATAATATCCTGCATGATGTGATAGCCCGGTATCATATTTTAATTCCCTTACTCAAACACGATCTGTTCCTGCTTATGATTTAAGCTGTATAAAAGTATGAAACTAAAAACAATTCAATTGCGAAATGCGGTAAAGAATAGTGGTTCAATACACTGAGGGAACGGAAGTATTATAAATTTTCAATTGATCAAACCATCTCATGTAGATAGCTAAAACCAAAAAACCTCTGCAACGGCAGAGGTTTTTTATATCACTGAAATATTTTACTTCTTTTTATTGGCAGTTTCTGCTTTTACTTTTGTTTTTGAAGTTTTGGCAGTCTTTTTAGTTTCTGCTTTTACGGCTGGTTTAGCAGCTTTTGTATCAGCTGCTTTTGCATCATCAGCAACTACTGATGGCTTGGTATCAGCTGCTTTTGTATCAGCAGGTATGGTTGTGCCATTCATTTTCGCATAATCTTCTTTGCTCAATACTTCTCCTTTTATGGTGATGCTCTTTACCTCATCAGTACCTGCAAATTTCACAGTAAGGTGTTTTTCAAATGCGCCAATATTTGCTGCATTGTATGTAGCTTTAATTTCCCCTGTTTTACCGTTTGCAATGGGTGATTTTGTATAATCACTGATCGTGCAACCGCAGGTTGGGTTTGCCTGTTCGATAATCAAAGGATCGGAACCAATATTTGCTACACTAAAAACTGCAGTGGTAGGATTTCCCTGCTGTAACTTGCCAAGGTCAATGGTTTCTGTTTTAAACTTTGCAATTTCATCTGCCTTCTTCTTTTGTGCATCTTGTGCAAACAATACAGTTGATAAAGTCAATGCCGTAATCGAGAATAATAATTTTTTCATGTTGATTTTATTTTTTAAGTATGTGTTTTATTTATTTTTTAGATCGTTTAAACCTTTATTTTCCGGAGCACTGGCAGCCGGTGTTTTCCATACTTCGCCTTTTATGGTAATTTGTTTGGAACCGGTTTCATTGTATGTAATAGTGATGAACTTACTGAAAGCACCTTCTGCAGCAGCATTATAACCTACAGTGATCTTGCTATCCTGGCCGGGAGCAATTGCATTTTCTTTATCCCATTCCGGCGTTGTACAACCGCAACTTGCCTGTACATTGGCAATTTTTAATGGTTGCTGGCTAATATTGGTTACTATAAATACATGATTTACGGGTTTCCCCTGGGGAATCTTACCAAAATCATACACTTCTTCCTTTATAAGCAGTACTTCTTCAGCAGGCTTTTTTACCTCGGTCTTACTATCAGTAGAATGCGCATGTCCTGCATGTTCATTTTGCTGTGCATACATTGTCAGTGACATACAACCAATTCCAGTAATAAGGAATATTTTTTTCATAATTACTTTTTTAACCGGTTTCAAAGATACAAAAACGTTTCATTAAGATGAAAATTGTGACGCACTTTGCAGATATTTAACAAAGACGGGTAAATTCGATATTTTTGCCTCATATTAAAGCTATATGGAAAATAAAGATGCCGAATTACAGGAAAAATTAAGTTTCGACCATTTCAGGAATGAGGTTCTAAAGGACTTCCGGATATGTTGTGAAAGCAGGGAAACCAGCTTGTTGGGTAGGAAGGAAGTGCTTACGGGGAAGGCAAAATTCGGCATTTTCGGCGATGGAAAAGAAGTGGCACAGGTTGCCATGGCCAAATTCTTTAAACCGGGGGATTTCAGGGCCGGGTATTATCGGGATCAAACCTTTATGTTTTCCAGCGGGCTGGCAACTGTTGAACAGTTTTTTTCACAACTTTATGCCGATTCGAATGTTGAAAATGATCCTTTTAGTGCCGGAAGGCAAATGAATGCCCATTTTGCTACTAAAATGGTAAATGAGAACGGGGAATGGCTCGACCTCGTCAATCATAAAAATGTATCATCGGATATTGCGCCAACAGCCGGGCAAATGCCACGTGCCCTGGGATTGGCATTTGCTTCAAAATCATTCAGGAATATTGAAAGATTAAAACAATATCCCGGACTTTCCGACAATGGAAATGAAATATGTTTTTGTACCATTGGTGATGCATCAACAAGTGAAGGCCATTTTTGGGAAACCATGAATGCTGCCGGCGTTTTACAGGTGCCATTGGCTGTTTTTGTCTGGGATGACGGGTATGGGATTTCTGTACCCAAAAAATACCAGACAACAAAGGCTTCCATTTCTGACGCTTTATCAGGGTTACAAAAAAAAGATGGTAGTAATGGTGTAGATATCTACAAATTGAAAGGATGGGATTATGCAGGCATGTGTGAAGTATTGGAGCATGCTGTTCAGAAAATAAGGGATACGCATACACCTGCACTTTTTCATGTTGAAGAGATAACACAACCGCAGGGCCACTCAACTTCGGGTAGCCATGAGCGATACAAGCAGCAGGAAAGGCTTTCCTGGGAAAAGGAATGGGATTGTTTAAAACAACTGAAAGCTTGGATACTGGCAAATGCATTGGCCGAAGAAGAAGAATTGAAAACCATCGAGGAAAATGCGGTTGTTTTTGTAAAGGAAAGCAAACAAAGAGCATGGGATAAATACATACAGCCTTTAAAAGACCTCGTTGCAAGTGCAGTTGCTTTACTGAATAATGTTGCACATGTTAATCCCGCTATTCAAACAACAGCAAGTGAATTAAGCGCATTGAGAGAACCCATGCGGCGGGACGTATTAAAAGCTTTGGCAACATCATTGGATGTATTGGATACGACCAATGCAGAAACATTTCCCTTGCAACAATTTTATACATCATTGCATAGCCAAAGCACAAAACTGTATGATTCTTTTTTATACAATGAAGGTCCTAAATCAGCTATGAATGTAGCACCTGTTCCGGTTTATTATGAAAATGATGCTGCAACAGTGAACGGCTTTGAAGTATTGAATAATTATTTCGACCAGTTATTTTCTACCAATGACAAAGTGGTTGCTTTTGGTGAAGACCTGGGGCAGATAGGCGATGTGAACCAGGGGTTCAGCGGCCTGCAGGAAAAGCATGGCAAGCAACGGATCTTTGATACCGGTATTCGTGAACTTACAATCATGGGGCAGGGGATCGGTATGTCGCTCCGCGGATTAAGGCCCATTGCAGAGATCCAATACCTCGATTATTTATTATACGGATTGCAGCCATTGAGTGATGATGTTTGCACTACTCATTTTCGTACAGCCGGGCAACAAAGTGTTCCGTTGATCGTACGTACAAGGGGCCACAGGCTTGAAGGCATCTGGCACAGCGGATCGCCCATGGGCATGATCATAAATGCACTTCGTGGAATGTATGTATGTGTGCCACGTAATATGACACAGGCGGTGGGTATGTACAATACCTTGTTGCAAAGCAATGACCCTGGCCTGGTGATCGAATGTTTGAACGGCTATCGCCTGAAAGAAAAATTACCTTCCAATTTACTGGCCTATACAGTACCGTTAGGTGTTCCTGAAATTGTAAAGGAAGGGACGGATATAACCATCGTTACTTATGGATCTACTTTGAGAATAGTAACGGAAGCCACTGAATCATTAGATAAACTAGGGATCAGTTGTGAAGTAGTGGATGTACAAACTTTATTACCTTTTGATATTCATTACAAGATCATAGAATCTTTGAAAAAAACAAACCGCATAGTTTTTGTAGATGAAGATGTGCCGGGTGGAGCGGCTGCTTATATGTTCAACAAAGTAATGGAAGAACAGGGAGGTTACAAACATCTGGATGTTTCACCAAGAACTATCACCGGTAAAGCACATAGGCCTTCTTATGGCAGCGACGGAGATTATTTCAGCAAACCGAATACTGAGGATGTGGTGAGCGTAATAAAGGAAATGATGAGAGAGTAAGAAAGTAAGAGAGCAGTGGGCAGTGGGCAATGAAATTCTTTAAAGGTAAGATATAACTATATGGGAGTTATTAATTTTAAAGAGACAAAAGTTTATAAATTGGCTTTTGAACAGGCTATGGAAATATTTTCTGTAACAAAGCGTTTTCCAAAAGAAGAAAGATATTCATTAATAGATCAGATCAGGCGTTCTTCCGGGAGTGTTTGTACAAATCTGGCAGAAACCTACCGTAAAAAATATATCCCGCAAATTTTGTTTCAAAAATTATAGGTTGCGATGCAGAAAACTCTGAAACCGGTGTATGGCTGTATTTTTCATTAGCCCGTAATTATATAATTTTAGAACAGCATGAACTTTTTATCAAACGAAACGAAAAAACAGGAAGACTATTAAGCCACATGAGAAATAATCCCGATAAATATTGATTTTTTGCTAATTGCTAATTGCATATTGCTCATTATGATGACAGTCTATCAAATCGATGCATTTACCGATAAACTCTTTGGCGGAAATCCTGCTGCAGTGATCCCTTTGAAAAAATGGATAGATGATGAACTGATGCAAAAAATAGCCATGGAAAATAATCTTTCCGAAACAGTATTTTTTGTTCCTTCAAAAACAAGGGAAACAGATTTTGCAATCAGGTGGTTCACTCCTGAAGCAGAGATCAATCTGTGCGGGCATGCAACTTTGGCAAGCGCCTATGTTCTGTTCAATATCCTGAATTTTAAAAAGCCCGAAATAAATTTCAGAAGTAAAAGCGGCATTTTAAAAATAAGTAAACAAGATGATCTCATCATAATGGATTTTCCTTCCTGGAAACCCGAACGAATTGATGAATATCCTGCAGAACTTTCAACGATCTTAGGCAATGTTGAAATTGTTGCTGTTTACAAACATCGTGATGTGCTGGTCGAATTGATGGATGAAGCAGCAGTTAAAAATTGTGTTCCCCATTTTTCTTTGATGAAAAAGTATTTTGATAAAATGATCATAACTGCTCCTGGTAAACGGTCTGACGCTCCGTCTGACCGTTTACCAGGAGCTGATTCTACGAAGTCAACCTGGTCAGACGAGACGTCAGACCAGG